>DNLZ01000208.1:6509-6982 GCA_003488325.1 Planctomycetaceae bacterium | reverse complement strand
GCGTACGACATCCCCCCGGAGAGCATGAGAAACTTGGGCTTCTTCACGCGTCCCGCCTTGAAGCCGAGATCCTTGAGCACGTTGTGGCGGTAGGAGCGGACGAACTTCGAGGTGGCGGGATTGATGACGCCGCCCGACAGGTCACCGGTTTCGAAGTCGAGGATGAAGAAGCCCTCGACGCCACCCTCCACGTGCGCCGTGCAGGCGGCGAACGACTCGTCGGCGAGGCTCGACACCGCCTGGACACGCGGCACGGACTGCAGCGGCCCGAGCCACGCACCGATCACGAGCCCCGCAATCGCAGCACCGGCCGAGGCCCACGCGGCGGCCCACTTCCACCCGCTGATCGACATGTGTCTCTCCCTTTTCGTTTTCCGCCGGAGACCCGGACGAGACCCCGAATCATCCCTCCCGGTCAGCGATCCGTCGCCCACGAGGCGGCGCCTGACCTACTTCTTCTCCTCAGCCTTCTT
>DNLZ01000208.1:4560-6137 GCA_003488325.1 Planctomycetaceae bacterium | reverse complement strand
GCCTCCTGCTCGAGCGACACCCGGAACTTGCCGATCGCATGCATGCCGTCGGCGTGCTGCTGGTCGAGGACGATCACCAGCGGAGCCCCCGCCGGCAGGCTCTGGTCGGGCTTCACCACGAACCTCGCCATGTGATCCTTGCCGATGCCGCCGCCGAGCGCCCAGCCCGTTTCAGGCTTGTCGTCGAGCGAGCCGGCGACCCCGTAGCCCTCCTGTTCGAAGTCCGCCTTCGCCTCGGTGAACACCACCGCCGTGGGCGCCTCGGCGCCTCCGGGCGGACCCGTCATCACCTTGAAGGTGCTCAGCACGAGGTTGCCGTTGCCGGCTCGCCCGGGTCCCTTCTGCGGCAGCGAGTCGTCCGCGAGGAGTTCCAATCGCACGGCCACAGGCTTGCCCCCCTCGGGCACCTTCGCCTCGAGCGTGTAGGTGTCCTTCGCGAGATTGCCCGTCACGAGCACGACTCCATCCTGCGCGATCGCACCCGTGGCGCCCGCGGCGCTCGTGAACTTCGACGGGACCAGTGCCGCCACCTTCGGCTGCGGCGGAGCCGGTGGAGGTGCCGGGGGTGGTGGGGGCGGCGGAAGCAACTTGGCGACCGGTGTGGCGATCACCTTTCCCCCGGCATGGGTGCCCACGAAGATCTTCGCTCCGTCGGTCGTGAAGTTCACGGTCCATACGCTCGACGGAAACTTTTCCGGCCCTTCCTGTTCCCCCTTCGCCGCCACATCCCACAGCTTCACCGCGCCGTCGATGCCGCCACTCGCGAGCCGCGTGCCATCGGGTGAGAACGACAGGCTCGTGACCCAGTCCTTGTGGCCCGCGAGCGTCGCGTATTCCTTCGAGTCGGACGTCGTCCAGAGTCGGATCGTCCGATCCGCGCCGGCCGAGGCGAGCCGTGAGCCGTCCGGGGAATAGGCGACGGCCCACAGCGCGTCGCCATGCCCCTCGAGCTTTCCTTTCTCCTTGCCGGTGGCCGCCTCCCACAGCTTCACCACCTTGTCGCCGCCGCCCGTGGCGAGCGTCGCCCCGTCGCGCGAGAAGGCCACGCACGTGGCCGCTGCACCGTGCGCGGCCACCGCCGCGACCTCCGCCCCGTTCGATGTGTCCCACAGCACGACCGTGCCATCCTCGCCCGCGGTTGCCAGCCGCGTGCCATCGGGCGAGAAATCGAGCGACCGCACCCAGCCCTTGTGCTTCTTGAGGTCGTGCTTGAGGGCGCGGCCCGCGAGATCCCAGAGCTTCACGAGGCCGTCGTAGCCCGCCGTCGCCGCGAGCTTCCCATCTGCCGAGACCTTCACGGCCCACACCGCCGTCGGGTGACCCGCGAGTTCGCCGACGCGAGCACCGTCGGCCGCCTTCCAGACGACCACGTCCCCCGGTCGGTAGAGCAGGCTCTCACCACCGGCCGTGAGGAGGAGCGATCCGTCCCGGGTGAAGTCGGATGCGATGACCCACCGCTTCGATTCGGCGATCGATGCCGCGGCGGCCTCCTTCGATTCAGCGGCTTTCTTGTCGGCCGCCGCCTTCTCCGCGGCCGCTTTCTCAGCAGCAGCCTTTTTTTCCGCCGCAGCCTTGTC
>DNLZ01000208.1:1064-4163 GCA_003488325.1 Planctomycetaceae bacterium | reverse complement strand
GCCGGAGCCTCAGCCGCCTGTGCCGAGGGGGTCGCGCCACAGAAGGCCGCGGTCAGGGCCACGATCATGGCGCCCGTCAGCCGGATACCCTGCGTCGCGAGAGACGACCGCACACGGGGGCGTCGGGTCTTCATGCTCCACATGCGTGACATGGTGCGAACTCCCAGAAGGATGTGACGCGAACATCGGCCCGTAACGAACGCCCTCGATGGGCATCGGCTCCGGATGATCGTTCACGGGCGGAGTATAGTGGTGATCGCAGGGGTGATTCCACGAGTGCCGGCACCCCGGCTTCCCCGTGACAGGGTGCTGCACCCGATGGCCGCTTCCCCCTCCTCCCCACGCCCGCGTGCCGCGTCCACCGGCCAGCGCCGCCACACCGCCGTACTCATCGCCAGTGGCGACCTTCGCGAGGAGGCGAATCGGGTCTGCTGGCCGGCCCAAAAGGCGATGGAGGCCGACCTGACCGCGGCCTTCGGACGTGCCGGATGGTCATTGGTGCGAGGACATGCCGCCGGCCGATCGCGCGGCCATGGGTTCATCGCAAGCGCCCGGGAGGGACTGGGCGTCTTCGAGACGATCGACCCGACCGCGCCGCTCGTCGTCGCGGAAGCGGTCTGGCAGTACTCCAACCACGTGCTGCCCGGGCTCACGACCCACTCCGGTCCGATCCTCACCGTCGCCAACTGGTCGGGACAGTGGCCTGGCCTCGTGGGAATGCTCAATCTCAACGGATCGCTCACGAAGGCGGGCGTCCCCTACGCCACGCTCTGGGCGGACGACTTCGGCAGCCCCTCGTTCGACCGCCACCTGCGGACGTGGCTCGCGGACGGGGCGGTGCGTCACGACACGAGTCACGTCGTGCCGATCACCGCGGTGCGCATCCCGAAGCCGCTCGAGCAGGTGGCCGTGGAACTCGCCGCCGACCTGCGCCGTCGCAAGGCGCTCATGGGCGTGTTCGACGAGGGCTGCATGGGGATGTTCAACGCGATCATTCCCGACCGCCTCCTCCATCCGACGGGCGTCTTCAAGGAGCGCCTCAGCCAAAGCGCGCTCTACCACGAGACCATGCAGGTCTCCGAGAGCGAGGCGCGAACCGTCTTTCGCTGGCTCGAGAAGGCGGGCATGCGGTTCCACTTCGGCCGCGATGAGGCACGCGACCTCACCCGGCAGCAGGTGCTCCTGCAGTGCCGGATGTATGTCGCGACGCTGCGCATCGCCGACCGCTTCGGCTGCGACTGCGTCGGCATCCAGTACCAGCAGGGGCTCAAGGACCTGCTGCCGGCGAGCGACCTCGTCGAGGGGATGCTCAACGACTCGCGGCGCCCTCCCGTCACCGCCGCCGGAGCCCGTCGCGTGCTCTTCAAGGGCCGCCCCCTGGTGCACTTCAATGAAGTCGACGAATGCGCGGGCCTCGACGGCCTGATCACGCAGCGCGTGCACGAGGAACTCGGCGAGCCCACCGAAAACACCCTGCACGACATCCGCTGGGGAGACTGGGATCAGTCGGGCACCACCGACCAGTGGGTCTGGGTGTTCGAGATTTCCGGCGGTGCGCCCCCCTCCCACTTCGTCGGCGGCTGGCGTGGGGCCGAGGGCTTCCGGCAGCCGCCCATGTACTTCCGGCTCGGAGGCAGCACGCTGGCGGGCGTCAGCCGGCCGGGCGAGATCGTCTGGAGCCGCATCTGGGTCGACGGCGACGGCGGGGATGAGCGGCTCCGGATGGACATCGGCCGCGCGCAGGTCGTGGCGTTGCCCGCAGCCGAGACCCGGCGCCGCCTCGATGCCACCACGCCGCAGTGGCCGATCATGCACGCGGTGACGTATGGCATCTCGCGCGACCAGATGATGGCGCGTCACAAGGCCAACCACATCCAGGTGGCCTACGCGAAGGACGCGGCGGCGGCCGACCGCTGTGCGCTGGCGAAGGCCGCGACGGCCCGGGCGCTCGGCATCGACGTCGCATTCTGCGGGACCCGCGGCCACGGTGCCGCGCCGAGCCTCCGCTGGGATGCGTGAGCGGCCGGCTGATCGCCCGGTCGAGCCGGACGCCCGCGCGGGGCACCGCCCGAGCCACTCAGTCGGTCCAGTCCTGCCAGGCGACGTCATGATCCCGCAGATACGCGCGGACCGCCCTGCCGAGCGTCGGTTCGAACGCGTCGGCACCGAACCGAGCGAACGTGCCGTACCGCTTGAGCCGGTCCTTCACCGGCCCCTTCAGCTCGGCGAACGTCCATTCGATGCCGCGCGCACGGAGCTCGTCGGCGATCTGACACAGTTCGTCGGCGGCGGTCGTGTCGATGTCGGTGATCGGCTCGGCGGCCACGATCACGCGACGCACCGGCTGGTCGGCCCGGTCCACCGCCTCGAGCAGCCGGCGACGGAAGATGCCGCCGTTGGCGAAGAAGAGCGGCGCGTCCCACCGAAAGAGCACGAGCCCGGGAATCAGCCTCGCGTCGGGATGCCGGGCGACGTCGTGATAGCCCTTCACGCCCGTGACACGGCCGAGCACCGCGTCGTACGGCTGCCAGTTGCGCCAGACGAACTGCGCGAGCGACACCGCGACCGCCAGCAGCACGCCGGGCAGCACGCCGAGCACCACGACGCCGAGCAGGCAGATCGTCGCGACGACGCACTCGTCGGGACGGACCCGCGCGAGGCGGACGAGGCCCGCGACGTCGAGCAGCGACGCGCAGGCCGCGATCACGACCGCCGCGAGCGCCGCCCTCGGGATCGATCCCGTCAGGCCGGGAGCGAACGCGATCATGACCACGACGCAGGCGGCCGCGATGAGGCCCGCCAGGCGAGACTTCGCCCCGGCGGCCGCCAGCACGGGCGTGCGTGTCGAGCTCGAGCTCACCGGAAACCCCTGCAGGAGTCCCGCCGCGACGTTGGCGATCCCGAGCGCGGCCAGCTCGCGATTGGGCGGCGACGGGACGCCGCGCGGCCCGGGAAACGCCCGTGACAGGACACTCGTGTCGGCCGCTGCCACCAGCGCGATCGCCCCTGCCGCGGGGAGCAGGTCCACGATGCCGTGCCAGTCGACGCGCGGCACCACGGGTCCCGGGAAGCCGGCGGGGACGGCGGGGACCAGCGCGG
>DNLZ01000208.1:543-759 GCA_003488325.1 Planctomycetaceae bacterium | reverse complement strand
ACCAGCGCGGGCGGTTCGATCCCGCGGGAGCGCATCCATCCCACCACCAACCCGGCCCCGACGACGGCCACGAGCACGCCGGGCGCCCTGGGGCTCAGCCATCGCAGTCCGAGAATCACGGCCACACAACCGACGCCGATCGCGAGGGCTGAACGCGACACGTCCCCCGCCCAGAGTCGATCGAGAACGAACGCGATCTTGCCGGCGACGGCGTTC
>DNLZ01000208.1:0-220 GCA_003488325.1 Planctomycetaceae bacterium | reverse complement strand
CCGGTCATCGGCGCGACCTGCTCCGCCATGCCGGCGATGTCGGGCACCTGGCCCGCGAGCACGGTGATCGCGATGCCGTTGAGGGAGCCGATCCGCACGGGCTTCGAGACGAGGTCGGTGAGCACGCCGAGCCGGAGGACGGCCGCCAGGATGCACATCGCTCCCGCGAGCAGGGCGAGCACCGCGGCTCGACCGGGCGCCGCGCCGGCGGGCGCCGCGG
>DNLZ01000307.1:1867-5182 GCA_003488325.1 Planctomycetaceae bacterium | reverse complement strand
CCGCTGCGACCGTCACGGTCAACCCTGACGGAACAGTTCATCGAATCACCCCCGTCCATCCTTTTATGAGAAACGCCCGCAATCTCGAGTTTTTCGTTCACGTTCGCCCAGTTTGCCGGCCGAGGCCTTGTGGACGCCGTGTCCGCCCGCGGTTTCGGGCCGGTGAGGCTTCGCCGTCCCCTTCCCTTGCCCGAACCTCCACGGCATCGTTCCAATGCGTCGAAGCGCCCCATGCATGGGTCAAGCGACGACGTGTCGGACCGAAGCCCGTAGGCGAAGACAGCAGGCGAAGCACGGATCTCGAATACGCCCGAGACGTGGGCCCGGGGCGAAACAGACCGACGACATGAAGCGAGATCGATCGACGACGCGTCGTCTCCGAGGGCGATGGGTGCGCGGCGGCGGCGGCGGCACGCGGCCCGGGATGGCGGCCCCCGAGTGGCTCGAGCGTCGGGCCCTGCTGACCGTCAGCCCGTCGGTGGTGGGCTCGGACCTCGTCATCGAGATCGACTCGTCATCACGGCTCGACTCGGCCTACGTGCGGCAGGCGGCCGGCCTGATCGAGGTGGCCGCGAATCCCCGCTTCGAGGCCGCGTTCACCGTCGCGGACGCGAGCATCGAGCGAGTGGTGGTGACGGGCACCACGGGGGCCCAGCGCCTGGTCATCGCCGCAGGCGACATCGGCGCCTCGCTGCTGGTGGAGGCGGTCGAGCGGGTCGAGTTCGGGGTGGGCGCAGCCTTCGCGGGCGATGTCGAGATGCGTCTGCCCGGGGCGACGCTCGCCGCGACGAACGTCGTCTCGACGGGGGGACGCATCACGCTGGCTGCGGCCCGGCTCGAGCTGGCGGGCACGTGGCGGGCGGCCACGGACGTGCGGATCGAAGGTCCGACGACGCTCACGTCCGACGCGGCGATCGCGGGCGGCGCCGGCGCCGTGACATTCACCGGTCCGGTCGATGGGAGCCGTCGAGGTCGGCAGTCGCTGTCGGTCACGAGCCCGGTCGCGACGACATTCGCGGGCCCGGTGGGGGGCCGCGTGCCGCTGCGGTCGCTCGTGACGCGCGCGGTCGACCCGCTCGTGGTGCCGCAGTCGGCCGCCAGCCGTTCCATCCCGTTGCACTATCTGCCCTATACGACGTCGGGCGGCACCGTTCAGGACAAGTACGGGATCGAGGTGGCGATCGGTGGTGGGCCGGCGCGGATGTACGAGTTCGACACCGGCGGCACGGGGTTCATGGCGGGCTATGACCCGGCCGTGTGGCCAGGGATCGATCCGAGCGGGCCGCCGGTCGACGCGAACTACACGTCGGGCAACTTTTACGACGCGGTCGCCGTGGACGCGGTCGTGACGCTCGGCCGTGGTGCCGCGGCCGTCTCGACGGCAGTCCCCGTGCAGGTCGGTGCGATCCTGTCGGGGGGCAACGTCAACACGGGCGCATCCTTCGACTTCCTCGGCACGACGCCGCCCGTCGAGGGGAGTTTCTTCGGCGACTTTGGAGCGTCGTTCGGCATCAATCGCGGCAGCCAGCCGGGTGTCGCGGTCACGAACGTGCTGCTGCAGCTGCCCGGCAACCTCTCGAGCGGCTTCGTGGTCGAACTCGGGCCGATCGGCGGACAGGCTCGGCTCACCGTCGGGCTCACGCCCGAGCTGCGGGCGCAGTTCCCCTACGCGGTGACGCTCGATCGGATCGACGACGTCTTCTACCCGACCTCGGGTCGGCAGGTGTTCGACCAGCTGGCCTTCGCGCCCACCTACACACTCTCGAAGGGGGATCGCAGCCGGACGCTCGGTCCGCTCCAGACGCTCATCGATTCGGGAGCGCCGTCGATGAGCGTGCGGCTGCCCGAGTGGCCGGCCGAGGAGCCGTACCCGTTTTCCTCCGGTGGCGACGCGGTCGATCCGGGCACGAGGCTGACCGTCGATTTCCCGCCCGCTCCCGGCACGCCGCCGCTCGCGTGGTCGTTCGTCGCGGGGAACGACGGCTCCGTCAACCAGATCGGCTACTCGTCGTCCAGCGGGAAGGCGACCACCGGCAACAACGTGAACACCGGGCTCAACCTCTACGACATGTTCGACGTGATGTTCGACGTCGAGGCGGGCCTCCTGCGGCTGCGTCCCAACGGCGGGGCGGCGACGGTCGTCCTCGGCTCGGTGACGACGCTCGGTCCCCAGTCCTACGGCCAGAACGCCGTGCTCGGGGGCGTCTATCGAACGGGTGGCCGACCGTTTGCCGTCTCCGGTGCGACGACGCTCGTCGCCGACACGGTCGTGGAAGCGGCCGCGGGCGCGGTCACCTTCACCGGCGCGATCGACGGCACGACCGCGGGCGGCGAATCCCTCGAGGTGCGGTCCCGTGCCGCCACGCGGTTCGTCCGTCCGATCGGTCCGACGGTGCCGCTCGCGAGCGTGAGGACGGATGCGGGCGGATCGACCGCGGTCTCCGGGGCGGCCACGTCCCACGATCAGGTGTACGCCGATCGCACGACGCTCGCAGGGACGTTCGGCACGCGGCGCGGACGCTTTGCGGTGGGTGGCCCGGCCCGACTCGCGAGCCAGACGTGGGTGGAGACGGAGGGCGCGCCCGTGTCGTTCGCGGGCACGCTCGACGGCGCGTTTCCGCTGTCGATCTTCTCCGGTGACGGAGGTGAACGACCCGCGGGGGCGATCCGCTTCGGTGGGGCCATCGGGCGGCATACGCCGTTGGCCGGCCTCGCGTTCACGTCACCGGCCGAGGTGACCGCGCGGGCGACGGTGACCCTCGACGGATCCGCGTCCACGGCGTCGGCGACGGGCATCGCGGTGGCCGACGGGGCCGTCGTGGCGATGCGCGGCGGGGGAGTGGTGCGGAACTTCGTCGGCAACGGCGTCTCGTTCAGCGGCCGCTCACGTGGGTCGGCACTGACCGGGTTCACGATCAGCGGCAACGTGGGCAGCGGCGTGAGCCTCGCGGGGGGCGACTTCACGGGAACGGTGGTTGCCCGCAATACGATCGTGGCCAACGCGACGTTCGGGATCGAGCTGGCCGGTTCCGTGCGGGGTCTCTCGCTCACCCGCAACACGATCGGGCGCCGGGGCCGCGCGAATCCGTGGGGGCTCGTCTCGGGGGGGCCGAACACCCACGGCATCGTGGTCGCGCCGGGCGACTTCTCCGGAACGGTCGTCGCGGACAACCGCATCCGGGCAAACGCCCGTGCGGGGCTCATGGCACCGGGCGGCGTGACGGGGCTCCTCGTCCGGGGCAACCTCCTTGCCGACAACGGCTTCTACGGAATCGACCTCGTCACGGGTGATTTCAGCGGCACCGTCTTCACGGC
>DNLZ01000307.1:0-1547 GCA_003488325.1 Planctomycetaceae bacterium | reverse complement strand
AACTCGATCGTGCGCAACGGTCTCACCGACGTCTCGCTCGGTGCCGGCGTCCTGCCTCCCGCCCCCGGTGGCAACCCGCTCGACGGCTACGTCGCCGACACGGGCCGGTACCTCGTGCCCTACACCGCGCCGCCTGACTTCATCGGTGCCGATTCCGCCGATCCGAAGGTCGCGATGCGGATCGGCACGCGGCGACTCGAGGTGAACCTCGATACGGGATCGCGAGGCCTGTACTTCGACGCCCTCCAGCTCGATCCCGACATCGTGCTCGACGGGCCGCGCGGGTACGTCTACCTCAACAGCAGCAACCGCCTCTACTTCGGAACGTGGTCCACCCAGGAGGTCGAGTTCGTCGATGCCACGTTCACGCCGCCGGGCACGGAGACACCGGTCGCGCGACCGGCGGTGGCCATCGTGCCGGTGCTCGTGGTCTCGGCGATCGGCGCCTCGACCGTGCCACCTCCGGGAAGCGTCGCGGCGAGCACCACGTTCGGCACGACCGTCGCGACGGGCAGCGTCTGGATCACCGATGGAACCCGGCGGTCGTCGGCGCCGATCATTCCGGTGCCGGCGCCCAGGCCGGGCGGCCCGCTGGGCACCGTCACGATCCCCGGGGGGTGGTGGGCGTCGTACGCCGACAATCGCCGCGACGGGGCGTCGATCCTCTCGTCGGTCTCCAATTTCGGCGTCGGCTTCGATCGCAGCGGGCTCGGCACCTTCCCGACGACCGCCGCGCTCAACCAGTCGTACAACGCCTTCCTCAACGTGGCCGAGATGCGGGCCGGCACGATGCGGGCCGGCTACGTGATTTCGCCGGAGGGTGTCACGCTCGGCCTCGACGCGGCCCAGAGCGGCTTCGCCTACACGCGGCTCGCTCCCACGGGGCTCGCCGCGGGGGCCGCGAGTCCGCCCGATTGGCAGCCGGCCATGGGCGCGCTCACGTTCGACGGCACGCCGGCGGCGACGGGCCCGATCGTGATCGACATGGGGATCCCCTTCTCGATCCTGACGCTGCCGGGACGGTCCCAGGGCCAAACCTTCAAGGGGCGGCTCGGGGTGCAGTTCCTCAATTCGGGAGGAGCCGTGGCGTACGTCGTCAACACGCTGCCCGGCACGACCACGCTCGATCCGGCCAACCTGCTCAATCCTTCGTCGGTCGAGTCATTCTCGTCCCTGCCGGGGGCCTATTCGCAGAACGCGCCGCCGGCCTCGGGACAGTTCTTCAACACGGGCCGGGCGCTCTTCGCGGCCTTCGCGTATCTCTATGACGCCACGGGGGGCACGCTCGGCCTCAAGGCGGTCGATCAGAGCGTGCTCGATTCCGCCTCGGGGGCCTTCACGGCGGAGTTCTTCGTGAATCCCACGCTGCCGACCGGCGTCACGAACGTCACCATCCGGTGACGGCATCGGCCCAACCGGCTTGACCGGACGGTTCGGGGCTCGTCAAAAGTCGAAGGCCAGTCGCGTGCCGAAGGCGTGGATGCCGCCGCTGCCGTTGAACCCGGCGAGGTTCACGAAGTCGCGGTAGGTGAAGTCGTAGTTGAAGT
>DNLZ01000349.1:8091-8339 GCA_003488325.1 Planctomycetaceae bacterium | reverse complement strand
ACGGCAAGCGTGACGGTGGCCCGGGGCGTGGCCATTCCCGTGAACCGAGGTGCCACGGCACTCGTGATCCCGTCATTCTTCACGCCCGTGTCCGAACACGTGCACAGCTGTATGGTTGGGCCAGCGGTCACCTGCATCGGACTCACCGCCGCCACTTCCGGCATCGACGACACGACGGCCATGAGCGCCCGGTTTTCGAGACTCTCCATCCCCAACCGACCACGCACGTCGGTCTTCCGGTCCCGCCT
>DNLZ01000349.1:0-7715 GCA_003488325.1 Planctomycetaceae bacterium | reverse complement strand
CGTGTGTCGTGACCACATCGGAGTGTACGCAGCCGCCGCGGGATTGGTTCATCCGCCCCGTCTGACGGCTCATCCGCCGCCGACCACCGCGCGGAGATCCCGTTCGATCGCGTCGAGCCTGTCCTCGAGGCCGGTGCGAGTGGCCACGAGATCGGCGGCCGACCCGGGCGGGGCGACGGCGAAGAGGTAAAACTTGATCTTCGGCTCGGTGCCCGAGGGTCGTGCGGCCACGGCGTTCCCCAGCGGAGGGAAGCGGCCCGGGCCGCCGGTACCGGCCTCGGGCAGCCCGGCGAGGTCGAAGATCACCAGGTCCGAGGAGACGCCCGCATACGATTCCGGCCCGCCGCCAGGCGTCCACGTCGTGAGGCTTGCCTGATCCCGCGTGCGGACGACATCGAGCCCCCCGAACGACGAGGGGGCCGCGGTGCGGAGGGCCGCCATGATCTCCCTCATGCGATCCATGCCGCTCGCGCCCGGCAGCATGATCGACACCTGGCGTTCCGCATGGCAGCCGTGCCGCAGATGCAGCTCGTCGAGCAGGTCGTGGGGCGTGCGGCCCTGCGACGCGAGACCAGCGGCCTGCTCGGCCATGAGCAGGGCCGCCACCGCCGCATCCTTGTCGCGGACGTGCGTTCCCGCAAGGTAGCCGTGCGACTCCTCGGCGCCGAAGACGAAGCGTTCCGGGCCGTGCCGGTCGATCGCCTGCCCGATCCACTTGAAGCCGACGAGGAGCGTGTCGTCGACCGTGAGCCCGCGGGCCTCGGCGACACGACGCACAAGGCCGGTCGTCACGAGCGTGGTGACCACGAAGTCACCCGCCTGCAGGCCACTGCGGGCCTCGCGTCCGGCGATCGCCTGGACGCAGAGGAGCGCTGCGAGCTGGTTGCCGGTGAAGGTGCGCCACGCGGCGCCCACTGCCCGACTCACGGGCGCAGCGGCCCCGAGGCGGTCGCAATCGGGATCGCTCGCGAGCACGAGGTCATCACCCCGCTGCCGTGCCTCCTCGATCGGACCACCGAGTACGGCCGGGTTCTCGGGATTCGCCACGTGGCCCGGCACGTTCGGAAAGTCCCCGTCGGGCTCTTCCTGGGGTGCGTACAGACGGAGTCGTTCGAATCCGGCCCCGCGGAGCACCGGCACCACGGCCGAGGCGCCGACACCGTGCAGCGGCGTATACAGGATCGAGACGCCTCGCGGTCCAGGAGCCGACTGGGCCAGCACCGCCCTCACGAAGGCCGGGTCCATCTCCTCCTCGACGAACACGACTCGTCCATCGGCCACGCCCCGCTCGAATGGCTCGCGCTGCACCGTCTCGACACGCATCACCCGTTCGATGATGCCGGCGTCGTGCGGCGGCGACACCTGCACGCCGCCCTCCCAGTAGACCTTCACCGCGTTGTCCGACGGTGGATTGTGGCTCGCGGTGACCATGATGCCGCAGGTCGCGCGCTGCTGCCGCACGGTGAATGACAGCTCGGGCGTGCTGCGGTAGCCACGGAGAAAGAAGATGCGAAATCCGGAGGCGAGCAGCACCTCGGTGCAGAGCCTCGCGAAATGCTCCGACCGGTGCCGCGTGTCGTAGGCGATCGCACACGTTGGCTCGACAGCAGGCCCGATGGCCCCGCGCACGTAGTCGGCCAGTCCCTGGGCGCTCTCCCCGATGGTTCGATCATTGATCGCGTTGCAGCCGACCGGATACATACGGCCACGGCGACCGCCCGTGCCGAAGGGAATCACGGTCCAGAAGACGTCGTCGAGTTCCTTCCAGCTTGCGGGGCCGGGTTGCATCGCGTCGATGCGGAGGCCCAGTTCCGGGGCGTCGGCGGCATAGCGCGACTGCGTCAGCCAGTCGCGCATGGAGCTCGCGGAATGCTCGGTGATCCAGCCCGCGGCGCGCGCGGCCGTGAGGAGGTCGAGCCGGCGGGCCAACGCGGCCTCGGCGGACTCGGCGCCGCCACCGAGCGGCGCGGTGGCGACTCGATCGACGGGAGCGGTCACGGCGTGAATCTCTCGCGAGGAAAGGCGAACGGCTTGATCGCCTTTATACTCCCCGTCGCCATGACGAAAACCGACTCCACTGACGACCCGCTGATCGTGAGCGTCTCGGGCCTGCGCGGTGTGGTGGGCGGCTCGCTCACGACCGACGTCGCGCTTCGCTACGTGACGGCGTTCGCCGCCGGCCTTCCGCCGGGCGCGATCGTCGTCGGCCGTGACGGTCGGGCGTCCGGGCCGGCCCTCGCCGCCGCCATGATCGACCGCCTCGGCGCGTGTGGCCGAGACGTGATCGACTGCGACGTCGCCGCGACGCCGTCGGTCGGCATCGCGGTGCGTTCGACGGGTGCGATCGGAGGCGTCCAGATCTCCGCGAGCCACAACCCCGCCCGCTACAACGGCATCAAGCTGTTCTCGGCCGCCGGCCGGGTGCTCGATGCGGCCGCGGGCCGGGCCGTCCGCGAACGGTTCGACACCGCCGCGCCGTGGACCGCAGCCGGCGCGCGGGGAAGGTCGAGGACGCACGACGCCGCGCGGGAGCATGTCAATCTCGTGAGTGACATCGTCGACGCGCCTGCGATCAGGCAGCGGCGGCTCCGGGTCTGGATCGACTGCTGTCACGGGGCCGGGAGCCGCGCGGCCCTTCCGCTTCTCGAGCGGCTCGGCTGCGACACGGTGGTCGCGGGTGGCGATGCCGACGGCCGCTACGAGCACGACCCTGAGCCCACGGCCGCCAACCTCGCCGCGATGCTCCCGCGCGTCGCCGCGGCCGGTGCCGACGTCGGCTTCTTTCTCGATCCCGATGCCGATCGGCTCGCCATCGCGGATCCGACCGGCCGCTACCTCGGCGAGGAGGCGACGCTCGCGCTGGCCGTCGATACCGTGCTGTCGCGACGAGCCGGTCCCATCGTCGTCAACTGTTCGACGAGCGGGATGGCAGCCGCGCTCGCCGCCCGGCACGGCGCTCCATGCCACGTGTCCGCCGTCGGCGAGGCGAACGTCGTGGACGCCATGCTCGCGACGCGGGCGGTTCTCGGCGGCGAGGGAAACGGAGGCGTGATCGACCCACGGGTCGTGCTCGTTCGGGACAGCCTCGTGGCCATGGCGCTCGTGCTCGATCATCTGGCCACGCACCCGGGCACCGACCTGGCGGCCTGGGCCGACACGCTGCCTCGCCTCGTCATGCGGAAGACGAAGGTCGAACTCTCGCCCGACCTGCAGGGTCCGGGCCTGTCCCACGGTCTCGAGCGGATTGCAGGGGCGTTTCCCGAGGCGCACGCCAGTCGCCTCGACGGCCTGCGTCTCGACTGGCCTGGTGGGTGGCTGCTCGTGCGCGGCAGCAACACGGAGCCGATCGTGCGGATCATCGCCGAGGGGGAGGACGAGGCGAGCGTGACCGCGGCAATCGACCGAGCCACCGCCCAGCTTGCCGGATCATCGGCGGACACGTGATCGCCTCGCGTGGAGACGCCCCCGCTCCATGCGGCAGCGAAGGAGACCGTGCGGGATCGAGGATGAACGCACCGCCCGAAGGTCTGCGCGTCGCCTACGAGGCGACCTCGTACCATGTGCCCGACACGCCGGTCGGCCCCCTCACGATCCGGTGTGGTTGCATCACGGAGAGTCTCGATCGCCTCCTCGACGTGGCGGGCAGCGTGACGTGGGCATTCGTGAGTGCCGCCAATCCCGGCTCGGTGCAACTCGACCCATCGGAGAATCTCCGGAGACACGAGGCGCTCCTCAGCCACCTCAGGCGATATGCCCTGCCCTGTCACATCGGCGCGGGCATCGGCGATGACGGATCGTGGCCGGCCGAGGAGAGCGTCCTCGTGCTCGGGCTCGACGAGACGGCAGCGGTCGCACTCGGTCGGACCTTCGGCCAGCGGGCAGTGATCGTCGGGGAACGCGGCCGACCGGCCAGGCTCGCATGGATCACGCCGGACGAAACCGGGCCGGCATGCGGTTGAACACCCCACGGCGGCGAAGCGCCGAGGCGGTGTCGATCCGCCAGGGAGTTTCGGCACTGCCTCAAGCCGCGATTTTCGCCCCGTGGCCGTGTGCCGCACATCCGCCGGTGCACCCTCTGGCGGCGGCAATCCGGGCTATGACACAGTTGATACCGCCCCCAGCCGAAAACGGATGGCATGGTCGCGTAGAATGTGGGTGGAAGGTACATCCGGCTTGAATCGGGCGACCCACGCGGCCGCCCGGGCCAACCTCGCGAAAGCAAAGGTGGTGACCTGATCGGGCAATCGGTCAGGAGGATGTGCGTCGGGCAACTCCGGTCGCCATTGGGCGGCCGGAGCTCCTGGCGAAGCTTTCGAGGATCGTCCTGGTCCGGCGGCTGGAGCCGCGGGGGACGACCGCGGGAGCCCTTCCGGGAGTTGTACGGAAGGGAGACCGCGATGCCGATCGGATACCCGTCGATTCGAGTGGACGAATCCAACCCCCGCCACCATCTCTGGTGCAACAACGGCACCTGGTGGATGCACTACACCATCCACTTCGACTGCCGGAAGCGGCGCATCCGTCGGTCGCTCCGCACCCGGTCGCTCGACGTCGCGATCCATCGACGGGACGAACTCCTTGCCGAGCTCGCCGGCCGGGGCGAGACGGTGCCCGAGCGATGCATGCCACGGCCGGCCGCGTGCGTCCCCATGCGCCCGGACGCCACCCGTGACGTCCTGCTGATCGTGTGACCGGCCCTGCTTCGCCGCGTTGTTCGCCTCTGCTCGATGCCCTGCATGCGTTTCGTCATGCGTTCCCCTTTCCAGGAGTTTCTCGCATGTCCACCGACCGTGCCCTGACGCTCTATCCCTACCTCCTCGACCGCTCGTGCTGGGTGTTCGACGACCAGCGCACCGGCCTCAAGGAGGAGGCCTTCGTGTGCGGGATCACCGAGATGATCACCCGCGTCGTGACGGCCAAGCGGCTGCCCAATCCAGAGGCCGGATTCACGATGACGTTCTGTGATCGCGCGTTCGCCGGTCACGACGTCGAACTTCACTGGCTGCGGCCCGACCCCAACGGGGGCAACTGGTACGCCGGTGACGTTCTCGGCGAACGCATGGAGGGCTGGCTCTGCCCGGCGCTGCTCTTGTACTTCCAGGATCCGCCGCGGCGCATTTTCGTGCGGTGCGACCCGCTGCCAGCCGGGGTCGATCCGATCTGGACCCCGCCGGCGGGCGAACGCGGGCGTCGATTCGTCGAGGCTCCAGGCCGCGGGCCGGACATCGAGGACTCGCCATGAGCGGACCCTCCGGAAACCCGTCGTTCCGCGCCGAGACCTCCCGCATCCGGCACCTCGATGCGGCGGGGGCCCGGGCGATCGTCGATGCTTTCCGCCGGCTGGTCGTCGCGGCGGAGGATGGCGAGCCTACCTATGACCCCGACGAGCCGATCGCGGGGGCAACGCACGGCTGGCTCCGGGTCGCCGGCGGCAGTGCCGTTGGCGTCGTCGGGCACTACCAGACGCACCTCTACCTGCACGAGGTGATCAGGCTCTCGGTGGCGGTGGCAAGGGAAGTGGCGAGGCATTCGGGCCATCTCTACCTCGACAGGCTCACGTCGATCTGTGATGCCGTGGCGGCGGCGCTCGGCGAGCATCGAGGCGGCGGGCTGTCGCTCAACAACCTGCGGCGACTCTCTGCCACCGCGGCGTGTTCGCTCGGAAGGCACGGTGGCGAACTGTCGTTCGGCCGTGTCAAGCGACTGAGCCCCGCGGCGGCGAAGGGCCTGGCGCGTCACTCGCACGCGCTCCACCTCGCCGGGCTTGAAACGCTCGGGCCGGACGTCGCCGAGGCGCTCTCCCGGCATCGCGGCGATCTCTTCCTCGATGGGCTGATGCGGCTCACCGGCCGCGAAGCCGCACGTCTGGCACGGCATCCCGGCAAACTCCATCTCCACGGGCTGCGGACCCTCGGAGGGCCCGTGGCGGAAGCCCTTGCAGGCCGCGAGGGCTATTTGTGTCTCCAACACGTTGAGTCGATGACGGCCTCGAAGGCCGCGGTGCTGGCAGGGCACCGCGGGCCGCTCCACCTCGGTTCCCTCGACGTCACCGACGCCGTGGCGGAGTGCCTCGGCACGCACGAGGGGTCGCTCTCCGTCCGGGTGCCGAACACCATCCCAGTCGCGCGGCTGAAGGCTCTTGTGCACCACGGTGGGCCGCTCTCGCTCGGCGGCCTCACAGCGCTTGGTCAGCCACGCGCCGCCGTCCTCGCCTCCCAGCCGGGCGTCCGGGGGCATCGCGGGCTCTCAGGACTCTTTGTCAACAGCGTCACGACACTTTCGGCCGCCGTGGCGGCGACCCTCGCTACCCACACCGCAGGCACGCTGTCGTTGAACGGGCTCACCGAGATCGCCCCGGACGTGGCGCGGGAACTGGTGCGGCATCCGCTCTTGAGCCTCGACGGGCTGACGAAGGTGTCGGATCACGTGGCGGCCATCCTCGCTACGCACTCCGGGGCGTCGTTGTCTGTGCGGCGGCTCGAGGAGGCGAGCCCGCGGGCGATCTCCTGCCTGCAAGAAAACCCCGCCATCGACCTCGGCCGTCGCTGGGACACTGCGGGGATACGTCGAAGCACGTACGACACCCAGAGGCTCATCTCGACGATCGCCCGCATCGCCGAGGCGGGTGAGGCGGCATTGCAACGTGGTAGGCACAGGAGGTGACACGTGTCCGACGACGAGATCCACAGATTCGACATGCCGGTGGGCCGGCAACGGTTGATCGACATCTACCGCTCGATGAGGAACTTCTTCGAGAGGGCCGCCGCGGCCAGAGGCGAGAGCCTCGATCCGTCGTGGTACGAGGACGGCCCGGACCAGATGCCGCACCTGTATGACGACCAGGGGCACGGCTATGGAGGACAGCCGTAACAAAGACGGCTGACCCACCCGAGCCGCCGACCCGTGACACGACCTCCGAGCGTCCCGGATGGCGATTTCCAAGGCACGCCAAGTACGCCCGGCTGGACTCGAACCAGCGACCCTGGGATTAGAAATTTGAGGCTTGGCGATTTCGCAACTCCCGAAAAAACCACGAAATCGACCGTTAGTGGTTGTCTGCCAACGACTTCCGAGAGCGTATCGGGTTTCGTCCGCACCGTGAGTTTCACCATCCACGAGACAAAAAAAGGTACCGATTTGAGGAATCCTCAAATCCGCCACCCGGACCCATGCGTTCCCCGTCCGACCCCATGCCCTCGGGAGCCTGTCTGAATCATACCGAGCAACCCGAAGGGCGGGTGTGGATCAATGCCAGAGGCGGGTGACCCCGTACTCTTCAAACACCGAATCGGCACTCACGCCCAAATCAGCGTATGGGCATACAGAACATGCCTCACTCCATGCACTCCCCGAAGTCCTCCAGCGGGGCATCAAAGTCAGGAGCCATGTAGAGGGCGGTACCCTTCATCGTTCCCAGTTGACGGCGAGCCACCCTTGGGGTCGGCGGGGTCGGGACGAGCCGAGCGACAGGTTGGTCGTTCTCGGTGATCACGACCTCCTCCCCTGGTGCAAGGCGATGGATGAGGTCGGCGAGGGCGGATTGGGCTTCTTTGAGCGTCACCGTCGTCATGTCACAGACTCCTTCTATGTTCATTGTACTCGCCACCCCAGCACCCCATCGGAACGAGGCGGGCGAGCAGGTCTTCAGGGGTGCCCCCCGCCCCCCACCGCATAGACCGGCCGCAACAAGGGCGTCAGGGCGTTCCCGCACACCT
>DNLZ01000022.1 GCA_003488325.1 Planctomycetaceae bacterium | reverse complement strand
CGCCCGCCATCGTCGTGCCGGCCGAGGCGCGCCGTCAGGTCCGGGCCGCCCTCGCCCGACCGCTGCCGAGTGTCTCGGTCTTCGCGGAAGAGGAGGTGGCGCACGAGCCCCGCCTCGAGATGTTCACGACGCTCGCCGGCGCGGAGGCGCTGCGGGCGGCATGAGCCCGGAGGAGCGGTCAAGACGGTCGATCAGGCAGGTTGGGACGGGCATGAAAAAGGAACTCAAGAACACCCCGACGCCGCACCGATGGCAGCGATGCCCATCCGTGCGCGCGTCCGTCAGGGACGATGCGGTCGGCGCTCGTGCCGAACCATGGACGGTTCGCGCGGTCCGCCGGCCCGGTGACGAACGGCCCCAGCAAGGAGGATGACGTGGCACAGCATGCGACGCAGCTGACACCGGAGGAGGTGCACGAGCTCTGGCTGGCCTTCAAGGCCGACCAGGGGAATGAGGACCTCCGCAACCGTCTCATCGAGCTCTACCTGCCGCTCGTGCGGTACAACGGCGAGCGGATCTGGTCGAGGCTGCCCGACGGCGTCGAACTCGACGACCTCGTGTCGGCCGGGACGTTCGGCCTCATGGACGCGATCGACGCGTTCGACATGGGACGGGGCGTCAAGTTCGAGACCTACTGCGTGCCCCGCATCCGGGGTGCCATGCTCGACGAGCTGCGGACGATGGACTGGGTGCCACGGCTCGTGCGGAGCAAGGCGAGCAAGCTCAACGAGGCCGTCAAGACGCTCGAGGCGCGGCTGGGCCGACCGCCCGGCGATGGCGAGGTGGCGGAGCACATGGGCCTCTCGCGGGAGGAGTTCGAGAAGCTCCTCATCGAGGCCAATGCCGTCAGCCTCGTCAGCCTCAACAAGAAGTGGTGCGAGACCGACAGCTCGAAGGACGTCCACGAGATCGACATCCTCGAGGACAAGAGGGGAGAGGATCCGACCCGTCGCATCCAGAAGGCCGACCTCATGCGGCTCGTGACGAAGGGACTCAACCGCAACGAGCGGCTCATCATCATCCTCTACTACTACGAGGAGCTGACGATGAAGGAGATCGGGCTGACGCTCGATCTGTCGGAGAGCCGCGTGAGCCAGATGCACTCGGCGATCGTCGAGCGTCTCCAGAACCAGCTCGGTCGCCGGAAGGTCGACTTCGCCGTCTGACGGGGCGGCCTGGGCAGGCTGGCGAGGTGGCGGTGAGGCGGGGGTCGAAAAAATGATTCAAGCGGCGGACCAGGGACGTCCGAAGAAGAGAAATTGACGACGGCGTTCGTCGGTCACGTTCGATCGAGAGTCGGGTGGTCCGAGTCGATCGGCGCGGCAACACTGGTGGGAGTGAGAGTCTTCCGAGCCGCGTGATGCGGACCGACTGAACGAGCCATCGAACATCGAGCCGGTCCGCCTCGTAGGAGGCACGCTCGGGGGAAGACGGCAGGGAACCGTCGGACGGAACGAACGACAGGGCGGTGACGCCCGCAAGGAGTGCAATCATGAACATCTTCGGTGTCTTCGCGACGCAGGGGTCGCAGGGTGTCGGCACGGTGAAGGGCGTCGAGGCCGCGCAGGCTGCCGCCCCCAAGGGCGTCGGCGAGGTGCACGACGCGGTGACGCTGTCGGTCGACGGCGTGCGTGCCGCCGAATCCACCTCGGACGTCCGGTTCGATCGCATCAACGCGATCCGGGCCGCGATCGCCGATGGCTCGTACGACACGCCCGAGAAGCTCGACATCGCCCTCGACCGGCTGCTCGACCGCCTCGGGTGAGCGCCCGATCCGGTGACGGTTGACGGCGACGGCATCCTCCGTCCGGCGGTGGTCGGTCGGGCACCGATCACGGTACCCCCAACCGACCCGCCGCCGTGACGGACGTCGGGACGGCCCGCGGCTTGGCGAGCATCGTGCGTTTCCAGACAGGCCACGGGTCACGACGTAGAATGTCGTGGCAACGCAGGACTGGATGGGGATGACGATGGCCGTCGGCACCGACTTTTCGCTGGGCACCGTGCAGGTGTCGCTCTCGCCGCGGGAGCGGTTCGCCGAGTTCCTGCAGGCCCGCGGGAAGCGGGTCACGCGGCAGCGGCAGACGATCGTCGATCACGTCTCGAGTCGGCACGAGCATTTCGACGCGGAGCAGCTCCTCGAGGAGTTGCGCCGCACGCCGGCGGGGAGCCGTGCGAGCCGGCCGACGGTCTATCGCACGCTCGCCGAGATGGTCGAGGCGGGCCTGCTCCGCAAGATGGTGCTCGACGGCCGGGCCGTCTACGAGCACGACTACGGCTATCCGCAGCACGATCACCTCTACTGCACGGGGTGCCAGAAGCTGATCGAGTTTTCGAGCGACGAACTGGTCCGCATCCGCGACGCGGTGGCGGCCCAGCACCGCTTCCGAGCCCGCGGCCATCGACTCATCGTGATGGGGCTCTGCATCGACTGCCGGTCGGCGCGCAGCACGTCGCGGCATCAGGACCGCGTCTGAGCCGCTGCGGCCGGGCTCGCCGTCGTGGGCCCGGGGGCATGCGTCGTCAGACCGTCACGGCGGCCTCGGGTGCCCGAGTCGGACATTCAGCCAGCGCCGCCGCCACGGCGCCGCGGACGAACTCCTCGACCTGTGATGCGGCACGCCCGGCCAGCCCGCGTCCGTCGAGGGCGGTCGCGAGGTCGACCGATCGGAAGAGCGGGTCGGCCTCGAGTCGCTGCACGAGATCGTTGTCGCCACCGTCCCGCATGCGCAGGGTCGCGGCGTGGCTGTGCGAGCGCAGGGCCTCGTGCAGCGCCTGCCGGTCTCCGCCGGCCGTCGTCGCCGCCATGAGAATGCGCTCGCTGGCAAGGAACGGGAGGTGCGCCTCGAGGTTGCGGCGGATCGCCCCGGGCACGACGACGAGCCCGCCGGCGATGTTCGCGAGCAGCACGAGCTGGGCGTCGGTGGCGAGGAACGCCTGGGGCAGCACGAGCCGTCGTGGGGCCGAGTCGTCGAGCGTGCGCTCGAGCCACTGGGTGGCCGCCGTCTGCGCCGCGGTGGTGGCGAGTCCCATGACGAAGCGGGCGAGGCCGCACATGCGCTCCGCCCGCATCGGATTCCGCTTGTAGGGCATCGCCGACGATCCGACCTGCTCCTGCTCGAAGGGCTCCTCGAGCTCACCCCATGCAGCGGCCAGCCGCAGGTCGTTGCCCGCCTTGTGCGTCGACTCGGACACGCCGGCGAGCGCCGCCACGACCTGGGAGTCGACCTTCCGCGTATACGTCTGACCCGTGACGTCGTACGACGAGTGGAAGCCGAGCTTGCGAGCCACGAGCTCGTCGAGCCGCCGCACCTTGGCCTCGTCGCCGCCGAAGAGCTCGAGAAAGCTCGCCTGGGTGCCGGTGGTGCCCTTCACGCCGCGGGCCCGCAGGAGCTTCCGTCGGTGCGCGACCTCCTCGAGGTCGAGCAGGAGGTCGTGGATCCAGAGCGAGATGCGCTTGCCGATCGTCGTGGGCTGCGCGGGCTGGAGGTGGGTGCGGCCGAGGCAGACGAGATCCTTCGTCTCGAGGGCCCGCACGGCGAGCCGCTCGATCGCGGCCGCCAGCCTCGCCACCACGACGTCGAGCGACTCCCGCATCAGCATCAGATCGACATTGTCGGTGACGAAGGCGCTCGTGGCCCCGAGGTGGATGATGGGGCGGGCGGAGGGACAGGCGTCCGCGAACGCATGCAGGTGGGCGAAGACGTCGTGCCGCATGCGGCGCTCGTACTCGGCCGCCTTGGCGAAGTCGACCGGCTCGAGGGCCGCGCGCATCGCGTCGAGCTGGGAGGTCGTGATCGGCAGCCCGAGTTCGGCCTCGGCTTCGGCGAGCGCGAGCCAGGCCTGTCGCCAGAGGCGATAGCGGTGGTTGTCGCTCCAGAGGCCGGCCATGGCGGCGGAGGCGTACCGAGCTGCCAACGGGTTGTCCCAGCGCTCGTGCGGATCGGCGGCAGGTCGTGGGTCCAAGGGATGCTCCGCGTCAGGATGATGAAGGAGGGGGGCGATCGAGTGGAGGGATCGTGGCGGTCGTCACGATCGGCGGGGCGGCTGGGCATCGCCCCGCCGCGTCATCTTGCAGAAGAGTCGCTCGAGTGCCAGTCGCGATCGCAGACCTCGGGAGGCCTCGCCCTTGAGCGACAGATCGAGGTCGAGCAGCCACAGGGGCAGCTCCCTCGCGCGACGTGGCCCGAGCTGCGACAGGGCGGCGCGGGCCTGGGCGAGCGCCTTCGGCCAGGCCGCCACGCCCGCCTCCCGAAGGGCCTGATCCACGGAGGCGGGACGGCCGGCAGCGGGGGGCAGGGCCATGAGACGCGCCGCGGTG
>DNLZ01000193.1 GCA_003488325.1 Planctomycetaceae bacterium | reverse complement strand
GGCGACCGTCATGCTGCCCGAGAGCTGGCTGGCGGCGACCCGCGGTGCCGGCAGCGATGCGCCGCGGTCGGCGCGCATCGCGCGGCCCGCCGCGACCACCCCGCGCGATCCCGCCACGCTCGTCGATCGGTTTCGGGAGATCTCACTCGACACGTCGATCGCCTGGCAGGCCGCCGACATCGGCGGCGTGCCGCTGGCCGCCGGCGAACTGCCGATGCGGCTCGTGGAGGGCCAGCTCGCCTGCGGCCCGTTCGACATCGGCGTGGCGGGCGGGCGGGTGCGTGGCGCGCCGTGGATCTCGTTCCTCGCGACACCCTGGGAGATCGTCCTCCCCCCGGGCCGCCTCGTCGAGCGGGTGAGCATCGCCGAGGCACGGGCGCAGCAGTGGATCGCGAGGCTGTCGCCGCTCCTGGGTCGCACCACGCGGACCGACGGATTCGTCACGTTCGACGGCGCCGGCGGCCGGATCCCGCTCGCGGCACCGTTGGCCGGCGAACTGGCCGGTCAGGTGCTTCTTGAAAACCTCGAGGTCACGCCCGCCGGCACGCTCCAGCCGTTCATCAATCTGCTCGTGCGGCTCCAGTCGGCGGCCGATCCGCGGTTCGCGATCGGCGACAAGGCGGTGCTGCTGCGGGTGCGGCCGGAGCCGGTGCGCGTGCGGCTCGCCGGCGGTCGGCTCGAGCACGAGGGACTCGTCATGGACTCGGGGCCGCTCGTCGTGCGGTCCAGTGGCAGCGTCGCCGCGGACGGAACGCTGGCGATGGTCGTCGAGGTCGCGCTGCGGGCGGAGGTCGCGGGGGACGCGCCGGTCGTCGCGAGGCTCCTCCGCACGCCCCTGGCGATTCCCCTCAGGGGCACGCTCGATCGACCGCAGTTCGACGCGCGGGCGATCGACACGGTCGTCGCGCGGATCGTCGACAACACCGCCGAGGCCGTGCTGCGGGACGGCTTCGGTCGCGGGCTGCAGGGGCTCGAAACACTCTTCGGCAATCCGCAGCCGCCCGAGGCCCCGCTCACCCTGCCACCGGGCCGGTGACGGTCCTCGGCGCACCCGCGCGCATCCGGCGGTCCATCCCGGCGACGAGTCGCTCGAGGCGGCGGCGGTAGGAATAGTGCTCCACCTCGAGCGCGTGCCGCGGCGAGTCGACATACCGGAGCGACGGAGTCGATGGCGGCGCCTGACGCCGGGCGTAGAGCCAGGCGGCGGCGCGCGGGTGCGCGCGGCCGGCGACCGCCATGCGTGCCACGAGCCGTGCCTGCAGGTCGGTGATGCCCCACTGCCCGCTGTCGGGCTGGATGAGCCCGACGACGGCGATGTCGTCGCGGGAGCGATGGAGGAGGTTGAGAAACAGCCGCGGCAGTCCGTCGGGGGTGTCCGCGCCGAGGAGTCGCGTGTCGATGAAGGGAAGGGCGACCCGGTAGCCCGTCGCGCAGATCACGATGTCGAAGGCTTCCCGACGGCCGTCCCGAAACACGACCTCCCCGGCGGAGAACGCCGCCACGTCGGCGGCGGGGTGGATGGCGCCGGAGTCGATCCGCTCGTAGAGCTCCGAGTTCACCACCGGGTGCGACTCCCAGAGCAGGTGGTCGGGCTCGGGAAGGCCGTGCCGCCGCGGCCGGCCGATCGTGCGGTCGATCGCGCGCAGTCCCACGAGCCGTCGCAGCCAGAGGGGCGCGCCCATCCTCAGGAGCCGCTCGCCGCGCAGGTCGACGGGCCGCCCGAGGACCTCGCGGGGCACGACGTGGTAGTGGCGGCGCGTGGAGTGCACCGTGCGTGCCGCATGCCGGGAGACCTCGACAGCGATGTCACAGCCGGAGTTGCCGCCCCCGATCACGAGCACCCGCCGGCCCGCGATAGGAAGCGGATGGGTCGGCGACTTGTAGTCGGCCGCGTGGATGAGGGAACCGCCGAAGGTGCCGGGGACGTCGGGCCAGCGCGGCACGTGATTGTGGCCATTGGCGATGACGACGCCCGCGTGCCGTCGCGACGTGCCGTCGGCATGCACGATCCAGCCGCCGCCGGGACCCCCGGGCTCGATCCGCTCCACCGTCGTGCGCAGGCGGATCCGGGGGGCGAGGTCGAAGCGACGGACGTAGCTCCGCAGGTAGTCGAGGCACTGGCGATGATCGGGATACGCCGGCCAGTCCCGCGGCATCGGATGGTCGAGGAACTGCGTGAGGGACTTCGAGCTGATGAGGCGGGTCGAGGCGAAGACCCGCGACGTGGTCGAGCCGAAACGCCAGTTGCCGCCGATGTCGTCCTCCCGGTCGAGGCATTCGGCGGGGATGCCGGCGGCGAGCAGATTCTTGAGCGCGGCCAGGCCCGACGGCCCGGCGCCGATCACGCACCATGTCGTCGCGGCGGTCGAATCGGGGGCTTCAGGCATGCTGCTGGGCGGTGCGACGAGGCGCATGGCGGACGAGCGCGGCGACGAGCGCCGCCAGATCATCCGCGGTATGGTGCCACGAGAGGCTCGCCCGCACGAGGCTCCGCCCCTCGGGCACGCTCGGCGGGCGGATCGCGGGCACGAAGCATCCCCTGGCGGTCAGCCGTGCCGACAGGGCCACGGCCTCCTCCGCCGTCCCCGCGATGATCGGCACGATCTGCGCGCCCGCGGCTCCAGTGTCGAGCCCGGCCGCGGCGAGTGCCTCGCGCACCTCCCGAGCCCGGTCGAGCAGATCGCGTCGCCGGCCCGGCTCCTCGTCGAGCAGGCGGATCGCCCGCGTCGCCGCCGCGGCCACCCCGGGGGGATGCGCCGTGGAAAAGACCCATCCGCGCGCACGATGCCTGAGCCAGCGGACGAGCGCTTCCTGCCCGCCCACGAATCCGCCCGCGGCGCCGAGCGCCTTCGAGAGGGTTCCCACGCGGATGTGCACGCCGTCGGCACAGCCGAGCGACTCGACCAGTCCGCTGCCGCGTCGCCCGAAGACTCCCGTGGCGTGCGCCTCGTCGACCATGAGCATCGCCCCGTGCCGCCGCGCCACGTCGCAGAGGTCGGGGAGGGGGGCGATCGTGCCGTCCATCGAGAAGAGCGTGTCGGTGACGACGAGCCTGCGCGCGGCCGCCGGTGTCGTCGCGAGCATGCGGTCGAGCGCCGCGACGTCGCGATGCGGATAGACGAGCACCGTGGCCCGCGCGAGACGGCAGCCGTCGATGATGCTCGCGTGGTTGCGCTCGTCGCTGGCCACGACGTCGCCCGGGCGGACGAGGGCGGGGATCGTGGCGGTGTTCGCCGCGAATCCGCTGGGAAACGTGAGCACCGCCTCCACGTCGAGCAGGCCGGAGAGCGCCGCCTCGAGTGCCTCGTGGGCCGACGAGTGGCCGCTCACCAGCGGGCTTGCGCCCGCGCCGAATCCCTCGGCGCACGAGGCCTTCGACGCGGCCCTCGTCAGCCGCACGTCGCCCGCGTAACCGAGGTAGTCGTTCGCCCCGAAGTTCACGAGGCGACGGCCGTCGAGATCGACCTCGCGTCCCTGCCGGCCGATGCGCACGCGGTGCGGCCGTTCGAGCCCGGCTGCCACGAGCGCGTCGAACGCGGTGTCGATCCACGCGAGTGGTTCCGCGAGCGGCAGGATGGGGCGGGAGACCCGCTCGGCGTCGTCGATGCGGCACGGCATGCCGCCATTATGCCGACGCACCCATGCCGGTGCCGGATGCACGCCGCAGAGAGCCGCCGGCCGGCGTCAGCGGGACGTCGCCAGCTTCACGATCGCGCGGAACTCGGCGGGCGTGACGGGCGTGACGGAGAGCCGGCTGCCACGGCGCAGGAGCTCCATGCCGGCGAGAGCCTTCACCTGCCGCAGCTCGTCGAGCGGCACCTCGCGGGGGAACACCTCGAGCAGCTGGACGTCGACCATCGACCAGACCGGGTTGTCGGGCGACGCCTTCGGATCGTGATAGGGGCTCTTGGCGTCCCAGGCGGTGGGGTCGGGATGGGCCTCGCGCACCACCTCCACGACGCCCGCCACGCCGGGCGGGTCGGCATTGGAGTGGTAGAAGAGGCAGCGGTCGCCCTGCCGCATCGCCCGCAGGAAGTTGCGGGCCTGGTAGTTGCGCACGCCCTCCCAGTTCGTGCGCCTCCCCTTCGCCTTCGCGAGGTCGTGGATCGAGAAGACGTCGGGCTCGCTCTTGATGAGCCAGTGCTTTACGGCCATGGGCGGGAGTGTAGCGGAGATGCCCGTCAGTCCGGTGCGCGGACCACGCGGGTCGCGAGGCGCCCGTGCGCGTCGCGCGAGACCTCGAGCGGCACCCCGAAGATGGCGGAGAGCCGCGCCGGGTGCAGGGCCTCCGTGACGGGCCCGTCGCCGACGATGCGGCCGCCCGCCAGGAGCACCGCATGGCTGAACTCCGGCACGATCTCCTCGAGGTGGTGGGTCACGAGCACGACGGTCAGACCGGGCTGCCGGCACAGGTCGGTGAGGATGTCGAGGAAGGCGTGGCGGGCGGCGATGTCGAGGCCCGTGGTCGGCTCGTCGAGCACGAGGATGTCCGGCGCGTGGACGAGCGCGCGGGCGATGAGCACCCGCCGTCGCTCGCCGGTGGAGAGTGTCTCGACGTGCCGCGCGGCGAGGCGCGTCGCGTCGACGCGAGCGAGCGCCGCCTCCGCGGCATCGAGCACCTCCTTCGTGATCGGCGGACCCCAGTCGGCCAGTTCCGTGGCCGTGAAGCCACTCGCCACCGCCTCGGTCACGGTCATGCGACCGGTCTGGCCGCCGGAAAACTCGCGGTCGAGCCCGGCCGACACGATGCCCATGCGCCGGCGGAGCAGGGCGACATCCCAATCGCTCCGCCCGAGAATGCGCACACGGCCCTGCGTGCCGTCGTCATCGACCGAAGGATAGAGCTGGCGGTCGAGCAGCCGCACCAGCGACGTCTTGCCCGCGCCGTTGGGCCCGAGGACCGCCGTGTGCCGCCCGCGCGGGATCACGAGGCTCACGCCGGAGAGCATCGTCACGCGACCGCGCCGCACCGACACGTCGCACAGTTCGAGGAGCGGTTCCCGCATGCGGCCAGAGCATAGCCGCGTGCCGGTCGCGCATCGCCTCAGCGCGTCAGTGGCGTGGGCCGTGGCAGCGGCGTCACGCCCGGCGGGCCGACCCGGGGGGCGAGCGACTCGGCACGCCGCACGAGGTCGAGGAACTCCGTGCGCCAGCCCCCCGCGTCGGTGCCGAGCGCCTTCGAGGCGGTCGCCGCCACCCAGCCGTACGTGGCGTCGCCGGCGTGCTCGCTGTCCCGCAGCAGCATCCCGAAGCCCGCGACCGCGGCGGCGAACCGCAGGTCGGCCGAGGCCGCGGTGAAGGCGCCGCCCCGCTCGGCGAGCGGCACCTCGCGAAGCGTGCTCGTGTCGCCGTCGGGCCGCTTGAAGCGCAGTTTCACCGTGAGCAGATCAGGACTCACCACCGCGACCGGCGCATCCCGCGGCTCCTTGGGTGCCGCGTACTTGAGCGGCTCGCCGCCGGACTGGTCGTCCGCCTCGCCCACGAGTGCCACCTCGTAGAGCGCCGTCACGGCGTGTCCGGCCCCGATGTCCCCGGCGTCCTTCGTGTCGTCACGGAAGTCGCGGGCCGCCATGAGACGGTTCTCGTAACCGAGCTGCCGCCACGACGCCACGACCGCCGGGTTGAACTCCACCTGGATCTTCACGTCCTTCGCGATCGTGATCGTCGAGCCGGTCAGCTGCTCCACGAGCACCTTCCGCGCCTCGCGGGCACCGTCGAGGTAGGCGTAGACACCGTTGCCGTGGGCGGCGATCGTCTCGAGCTTCTCATCCTGGAGATTGCCCCTGCCCACGCCGAGCACCGTGAGGAACGTGCCGCCGGCGGCCTTGGCGGTGATCAGGGTCGCGAGCGCCCGGTCGTCGGTGACGCCCACGTTGAGGTCGCCATCGGTGGCGAGGATGACGCGATTCACGCCACCCCGCACGAAGTGCTCCGCGGCCTGGGCGTACGCCAGTTCGATGCCGGCGCTGCCGTGCGTGCCGCCTCCCGACGTGAGCGACTCGATCGCCGCGAGGATCGCCCCCTTCTCCGCGCCGCTCGTCGAGGGCAGCCGCAGCCCCGCATCTCCCGCGTACGTCACGATCGCGACGCGGTCGTTCTCGTCGAGCTCCTCGACGAGCATCGTGAGCCCCTGCTTGACGAGCGGCAGCTTGTCGTCGGCGGCCATCGAGCCCGAGACGTCGACGAGGAAGACGAGGTTGCCGGCCGGTCGCTCCGCGCGGGGCACGTCGCGGCCCCGCAGACCGACCCGCACGAGCCGATGGCCGGGTCGCCACGGGCATGTCGCCGCCTCGACGGTCACCGAGAACGGATCGTCGCCGGCCGGTGCCGGATCGTCGTAGGAAAAGTAGTTCAACAGCTCCTCGAGCCGCACGGCGTCGGGAGGGGGCAGCTGCCCGGCCGACAGGAATCGGCGCACGAGGGCGTAGGACGCCGTGTCGACGTCGATCGAGAAGGTCGACAGCGGCGCGTCGGTCGTGCTGCGAAACCGATTCTCGAAGAACGTCGCATAGCGCTCGCCGGACGGCATGTCGCCACGGGCGTCGGCCGGCCGTGCGACACCGAGCTGCTCGCGCTCGCCCGGCTCCCGGGCCTCGTCACCGAGTGCATCGAGGCGATCGACGGCGGCGGCAGCCTTCCTCGCGAATCGATCGGCGTCGGCGCCGTCACGCGTCAGGCCGCGCTGACGCTCGGCGGTCGCCGGCATCGCCAGCGCGAGGTCGAGTGCCGGTGCGGGCGGTGCCGACGTCGCGATGTCCGCCGCGTTGCGTCGCCCGGGCCCCGGGACCGTGGCCGCCTTCTCGGCCAGTTCGACGC
>DNLZ01000350.1 GCA_003488325.1 Planctomycetaceae bacterium | reverse complement strand
TGATGGTCGCCCGCTGTATAGTTCGTCCATCGGAACGACGCGGGGACCGCGGCCGGACGTGGCATGAGCGACCTGAAGCACGAGTGCGGTCTCGCCGCGATCTATCACCTCCCGGTGCCCGACGCCGAGACCAGCCCGCTCTGCCCGATTCAGGGCCAGGAGGAGGCGTCCCGGCTGCTGCCGCGGATGCTTCTCGACATCCAGAATCGCGGCCAGCTCTCGGCCGGCGTGACCTCCTGGAACGCGGGCCGCGCCCAGCTGCTGACCACGCACAAGGAGGTCGGCAGCGTCAGCGAGGTGTTCCGGATGAGCCACCGCGGCAAGTACGAGAGCCTCATGGAGCAGCTCTCCGGCCGCGCCGCCATCGGTCACGTCCGGTACGCGACCTGCGGTGCCGAGGACCGCGGCTACGCCCAGCCGCTCGAGCGTCCGCACCTGCGACGGCGGAAATGGTTCGCCTTCGGGTTCAACGGCCAGCTGGCGAACTACCCCGAGCTGCGTGCCGAGATTCTCGCGTCGGCGGACAGCCACCTCGCCCGCGACAACGACACCGAGGCGATCATGCACGTGATCGGCGGTGCGCTCGCGGCCGATGACGAGCCCGCCCCGGCCGACCTGCTCGCATCGCTCGCCCGACGCTTCGACGGCGCGTGGAATCTCGTGATGCTCGATGCCTGCGGACGCCTCATCGCGTCCCGGGATCCCCTCGGCATCCGCCCCCTCGAGTGGGCGCGTCTCGGCCCGCTCGTCGCCGCGGCCAGCGAGAGCGTGGCCCTGCTCAACCTCGGCTTTCCGCCCGAATCGATCCGCTCACTCGAGCCGGGTACGGCGCTCGTCGTCGACGAGACGGGCATGCGGATCGAGAGGTTCTCCGCCGCCCCCCGCCGCGCGCACTGCTTCTTCGAGTGGGTCTACTTCGCGAACGTCGCGAGCACGATGGACGAGCGCAGCGTCTACCTGACGCGGAAGCGGCTCGGCGAGGAGCTCGCCCGACTCGAGACCGTGCCGCTCGACGCCGACACCGTGGTCGTGCCCGTGCCCGATACGAGCAAGGCGGCGGCGGACGCGATGGCCTTCCGCCTCGCGGTGCCGTCGGTCGAGGGGCTCATCCGCAATCGCTACACCGGCCGCACGTTCATCGACGGCGCCGCGAGCCGCAGGCAGAAGGCGGAAACGAAGTACACGCCGCTTCGGGAGGTCCTCGAGGGGAAGCGGGTGATCCTCGTCGAGGACTCGATCGTGCGCTCGACGACGATGCGTGTGCTCCTCGGTCGCATGCGGACGCTCGGCCGGGTGCGCGAGATCCACGTGCGGGTCGCCTGCCCTCCGATCATCGCGCCGTGCTTCTACGGCATCGACATGTCGACGATCGACGAGCTGTTCGCCCCCGAGTTCATGGGGAGCGGCGGGCTCTCGGCGGAGGCACAGGCCGCGATGGCGGAGCGACTGGGGGCCGACTCGCTGCGCTATCTGCCGGTGGAGGCGGTGGCCCGGTCCATCGGACTGCCGCCCGAGTCGCTCTGCCAGGCATGCCTCACGGGCCGGTATCCCACGCCCGCCGGCGAGCGGCTCCACGCCATCGCGATGACGCAGGTGCGTGGCGGCGCCCGCGGCCGCACGTACGAGACCGCGACGCCGTGAACGGGGTCGGGACGGCGCCGGCGTCAGGCGGGTGCCCTGTGGAGCACCGCACGCCAGACCGGCTCCCCCGCGAGCCGCGTGCGGCGCTCGAAGTGGGTGCGGTAATCGAGGTCGTGTGACGGCTCCCGCTCCGGTTCCTCGCGCGGCGAGCCGAAGGCTCCCGTCGCCGCCGCCGCGTCCATGGCCTCGCGAAAGTATTCCTCCACGTCGGTCCACACGTGCAGGGTCCCGCCCGCGGCGAGGACGCGACCGCACGACCGCAGGAACGGCTCGGAGAGGACCCGCCGCTTCCGGTGCCGTGCCTTCCACCATGGGTCCGGAAAGTAGACGTGGACCGCCGCGAGGGAGGCATCGGGCAGCCGCTCGCGCACCAAGCGCACGGCGTCGCCGTGAATGATCCGGGCATTGCCCGTCGACGCGGCGGCGAGGCGGCCGGCACACAGCCTCGCGTAGCCGTAGGCGACCTCGACGCCGAGGAAGTTGCGGTCTGGATGGGCGGCCGAGGCCGATGCGAGGAAGAGCCCTTTGCCGCTGCCGACCTCCAGCTCCACCGGGCCCGATCCGCGAAAGAGCTCGGCCGGGTCGCGACCGGCCGGCACGGCGTCGAGCGTCAGGAGGTGGGCCGAAAGATCGAGCGCCGGATCCGGCTTGCGTGGCGGTCGTCGGGGCATGGCGGCATCCGGTCGTCAGCCGCCGGTGGTGCCACCGCCCGCCTCGGCGAGCATCTCGACCGGCAGGGGCACACCCTTGATCGTCCCGTCGACGACGATGCTGTCCCGGACCAGGCCCTGGAAGCGGCAGACGATCATCGCCCGCGGCCGGACGCGCACGCGTTCCACGGCGATCACCAGCCGGTCGCCCGGCACGACGGGCTCCCGGAATCGCACCTCCTCCAGCCCTCCGAAGCCGATCACCTTCGCGTCGAGCAGGTTGTGCTTCTGCGTGTAGTAGCTCGACAACTGGGCGGCCGCCTCGCACATCAGCACGCCGGGCATGAGGGGGACACCGGGAAAGTGACCGCGCACCCAGAACTCGTCGGCGGTCACGTCCTTGTATCCGACGCAGAGCCCGCGGGAGTGGTCCTCGTGCACGATCGCCGTGAGCTGCTCCATCTCGAAACGCTGCTTGTTCCAGCGGCGAATCTCATGGATGTCGGCGATGACGGTGTCGACGTCGTACTCGCTCGGATGGATGATGTAGTCGCGCGGAGCCACGGTGTCGTTGCCTCGCCTCGCAACACGGGTGGAACCATGCCCGATCGCGGGCCCCGCTCCACCCGGTCAGGGGTGGTGCTCAGGTGCGGATGTGCTTCCGCTTGGCCTTGCGGGCCTTGCTGTTGGCGGGACGCGAACCATGGTTCGCCTTCTTCAGCGCACGATGCGGCTTGGCCATGAAATCCTCCGATCGGAAGCCGGTGATCAACGACTCCGTGGAATCGGTTGTACCACGCGCATTCAGCCGCCGCCACCGGATCGGATGGCCGGCCCCACGCTCGGGAGGCCCTGGCCGCTCGTCCCTCACGGACGGCGGTCGGAATGCGCCGCGCCGGGGGCTGCCGCCTGACGCTCTGCGTCGATCGCCTCCCGCACGCTCGTCCGCACGATCTCCACGAAGCTCGCCCCGAGGAAGCCGGCCAGTCCGCCGATGACCGCCGACGACACGCCACCCAGCATGGCACCTGCCAGCGAACTGGCCGCGAGCGCGCGCAGCGCCACCGCCCCGGCGACGCCACCGCAGCAGGCACCGATGGTCGCGGAGATCGGAACGAGCGATCCGAGGCTCGTGCGTCGCTCCAGCCGCGACGGCCCGGCAGGCGCGGGTATGACCGTCACCTGGGGCCGGGTCCCGAAGCGGCGGGGATCGCGGTCCGCGGCATCCCGCAACCGGGTTCCGAGCGCGTTGCCGGCGACGTGCGCCGCGACACTCGCCACGACCACCACCACGGCGAGCCACCCCGCCACGCCCAGCCA
>DNLZ01000058.1:6122-6249 GCA_003488325.1 Planctomycetaceae bacterium | reverse complement strand
GTGCCCCCGGCCTTCCATCTCGACCTCGCGCTGCAGGGCACCCTCGCCGCGGCGCTCGGCATCGCCCTGGCCGCCGTCGGACACCTCGGCCGGCGCAGCGACGGACCGCAGATGGAGCGGTTCCTCG
>DNLZ01000058.1:5643-5823 GCA_003488325.1 Planctomycetaceae bacterium | reverse complement strand
CGCAGATGGAGCGGTTCCTCGGCCCGCTCGGCACGCTCTTCGCCAACCGCTTCTACGTCGACCAGCTTTACGCGGCGACCGTGGTGCGTCCGCTCCAGTTCATCGCCCACCTCGCCGCCGGCTTCGACCGCACCGTGATCGACGGTGTCGTCGACGCCGTCTCCGGGCTGCCCGGCGCGG
>DNLZ01000058.1:3692-5262 GCA_003488325.1 Planctomycetaceae bacterium | reverse complement strand
GCTCATCATCGTCCTCGCCCTCGCCTGGCAGCTCCGGTAGGCCATCCCGCATCGCCCGCGCGTTTCTCCCGACGTCATCCGCATGAACCCGCTCTCCCCCGCGTCCCACCTGCTGCTCGTGATCACCGCACCGCTCGTGGGGGCGGCACTCGTGTGGACGATGCGCTCCCGCGGGACCGCCGCCGTGAGGCAGAGCGCGGCCGTGACGGCCGTGGTGACGCTCGTGCTGGCCGGCTGGCTCGTGCTGCGGGCGCTCGCCTCCGAGTCCCTCTCGACCGGAATGCCCTTCGCGCGTGTCGAACTGCCCTGGCTCGTCGGCGGCATCTTCGACGTCCGACTCGCCCTCGGGCTCGACGGACTCTCGCTCTGGATGTTCGGGCTCTCGGCACTCCTCTCGCTGACGGCGGTGCTGGTCAGCTGGGATGCGATCACGGAGCGCGCGGCGGGCTTCTACGCCCTCCTCCTCGTCCTCGAATCGGCGATGCTCGGCGTCTTCGCCGCCCGCGACGTGATCCTCTTCTACGTGTTCTTCGAGTTCACGCTGGTGCCGCTCTTCTTCCTCATCGGCATCTGGGGCCACGAGGAGCGGCGGCGGGCCGCCGTGAAGTTCTTCATCTACACGCTCGCCGGCAGCGTGCTCACGTTCCTCGGGCTGCTGGCGATCGTGCTCTGGAACGCCTCGCATACCGGCACGGTGACCTTCGACATCGAGGCCCTCACCGACGCGACGCGGATCCGCCCACTGCCGATGACCGCCGATGGCGGCTACCTGCAGATGCTCGTGTTTCTCGCGCTCCTGGCGGGATTCGCGGTGAAGGTGCCGATCGTGCCGCTGCACACCTGGCTCCCGCTCGCCCACGTCGAGGCGCCCACCGGCGGGAGCGTCGATCTCGCCGGGGTGCTCCTGAAGATCGGCATCTACGGCTTCCTGCGGTTCTCGATGCCGATGCTCCCGGACGCCACGGCCGCCGCGGCACCGTGGCTCTTCGCGCTCGGGGCGGTGGGGATCGTCTACGGCGCGCTCGTGGCCCTCGTGCAGACCGACCTCAAGAGGCTCATCGCCTACTCGTCGGTGAGCCACATGGGCTACGTCGTGATGGGCCTCTTCGCGCTCGAGCCGGTCGCGACCGAGGGGGCGAACCTCCAGCTCATCAACCACGGGCTCTCATCCGCGGGGCTCTTCGCGCTGGTCGGCATGCTCTACGAACGGTTCCACACCCGCAGCATCGCCAACCTCGGCGGGGTCGCGACCGTCGCGCCGTGGCTTGCCGTCTTCTTCCTGCTCTTCACGTTCTCGAGCATCGGCCTGCCGGGCCTCAACGGCTTCGTCGGTGAGTTCCTGATTCTCGCCGGCTCCTTCCAGCGGGCGTGGACCGGCGTCTCGCCGGACCTCCAGGCCCGCTACCTCGTGCTCGCGCTCGCGGGCGTGGCGGGTGTCGTGCTCGGAGCGTGGTACATGCTCTGGGCGGTCGAGCGGGTGTTCTTCGGCGCCTCACGAGAGCCGCCGCGGGCCGCCCACGGGACCTCCGAGAGCCACGCCGCCACCTCGCACACCGCCGGCCACGGACAC
>DNLZ01000058.1:0-3361 GCA_003488325.1 Planctomycetaceae bacterium | reverse complement strand
ACACGCACGGACACGACGCGCCCGTGACGCGCTGCGATCTGCGGTGGCACGAGGTCGCCGCCCTCGCGCCGCTGGCGATCTTCGTGATCTGGATCGGCGTGGCTCCGGCCACGTTCCTCGCCCCGGTCGCCCCGGCGGTGCGCGAGAGCACGGCCGCCTCGGCGGCCGCGTTCGCCGAGCGGATGGCCTCGGCCGCCGGCACGACCCCGGGGCTCGTCGTTCATCCCACCCGCGGCACCCTGCCGCCACCCCGCTGACCGGCTCATGGGCACCTCCCTCGAAACCTTCCTGCTCGTCGCACCGGAGATCGCGCTCGTCGTGGCGGCGCTGGTGACGTACCTCGGCGGCGCCTTCCTCGGCCTGCGACACGGCTGGCTGCTCGCCGTGGCCGGGATCGCGGGTGCCTGGTCGCTCGCCGGCGGGCTGCCCGCGGAGGGCGTCGCCATGACCTCCGGCGGCGTGCGGCTCGACGCCTTCTCGTCGTTCATTCGCTGGACGACGCTCGGTCTCGGTGGCCTGCTCGCCCTCGTGCAGTCGGGCGATCTCTTCAGCGCGGCGGTCAGTCGCGGTCCGGGACCGCGTCGGCGCGGCACGTGCGAGGAGGCGGGCACGTTCCTCCTCCTGCTCGCCGGTCTGTCGCTGGTCGGCGTCGCCGATGATCTGGTGCTCCTCTTCGTGGGCCTCGAGCTCGTGTCGATCCCGACCTACATCCTGCTCGCGCTCAAGCGCACCGATGCCCACGGGCAGGAGGCGGGGCTCAAGTACTTCTTCCTCTCGCTGGTCGCGTCCGCCGTGTTCCTCTACGGCCTCGTCTGCCTCTACGGGATCGGCGGCTCGACGAACCTCGCCGTGATCGGCGAGCGGCTCCGGAGCACCGACGTGCGCGTATCCGGCACGGCGGTGGTGCTCCTGCCGGCGGCGCTCGGGATGCTCGTGGTCGGCGCGGCCTTCCGCCTCGCCGCCGTGCCGATGCACTTCTACGCCCCCGACGTCTACGAGGGGACGAGCCCCGGCAACGCGGCGCTGCTCTCCACGCTCCCGAAGGTGGCGGGCATCGTCGTGCTCGGCCGCATCCTCGCCCTCGCGATCGCCTCCACGACCGATGCCGGTCCTGCGGCACGGGCCCACCTCGACCTGCTCTGGCAGCTGGCCGCGGGAATCGCCGCGGTGACGATGACCGTGGGCAACGTGATGGCGCTCCTGCAGCGGAACCTGCGTCGCCTCCTCGCCTGCTCCTCGATCGCCCACGCGGGCTACCTGCTGGTGGGCGTGGCCGTCGCCGCCGCCGCCGCCTCGGCCCGCACCGAGATGCCGCTCGGCGGCGGCCTGCAGGGCCCCGACGGGGCGATCGACCGCGGCTGGGTCTTCGGCCTCGGCGGGATGACGGCGACGCTCTTCTACCTCGGCACCTACGCGCTGGCCACGATCGGCGTCTTCGGCGCGATCGCCTACCTCGGGCATCGCTGGCCGGAGTGGACCTCCGGCAGCGGTCCGCGCCCGCCCCGGGAGGAGATCACCACCGTCGACGACCTCGACGGCCTCTCGTCCACCAATCCCGTGGCGGCCTTCGCGCTGGCCGTCTTCCTCCTGAGCCTCGCCGGCATCCCGCCGCTCCCCGGCTTCTGGGGCAAGCTCGCGCTGGCGGCCTCGGCCCTCCAGGTCGACTGGAACGCGCCGGTCGCCTACGGCAGTCGCCGCGCCGCGTTCGTCGCGCTCGCGGTGGTGCTCGTGATCAATGCCGCGATCGCGGCGGGCTACTACCTGCGGATCATCTCGGCGATGTACTTCCGCTCGACGAAGCGGGGCGTGCAGGCTGACGGGGGCCTCGCGGCCGGCGTGGCGATGATCGCCTGTCTCGTGGTCGCGCTCGTCGTCGCGGTCCAGCCACGCGGGCTCTTCCTCGCGGCCTCGAAGGCCGGCGACGGCATCGCCGGCATGACGCCCCCTCCGACCGCGACCCCATGAGCACACCCACCGCCACCGCCGTCACCACCCTCCTCGCGGCGATCCCCGACCCGGAGACCGGCCGCCCGCTCACCGAGATGGGTCAGATCGTCTCGGTGGACGTCACGGCCGACGCGATCCGCACGACGGTGGGACTCGCCACGCATTCGGCGATTCTCTGGAAGACGACGCGGGCCCGGATCGAGGAGTCGCTGCGGACCGCGTTCCCGCAGGTCGCACGGGTCGACGTGACGATCGTCCCTCACGAGCGGCCGCCCGCGAAGCTCGGCCAGATCGGCCTGGAGGCCAAGAGCGTCATCGCCGTCGGGAGCGGCAAGGGGGGCGTGGGCAAGAGCACGATCGCGGCGAGCATCGCCATCGGCCTGGCACGGGCCGGCAGTCGCACCGGGCTGCTCGACGCCGACGTCTACGGGCCGAGCGTGCCCCACCTGCTCGGCCTCGGTGGTCGCCCGCAGATCGAGCACGGCAAGATCGTGCCGATGACGCTCGCGGTCGGCGACCAGTCGATGCCCGTCATGTCGATGGGGTTTTTGGTGCCTCCGGGCGAGGCGGTGGTGTGGCGCGGCCCCATGCTTCACGGCGCGATCACCCAGATGCTCCGCGACACCGCGTGGGGCCCGCTCGACTACCTCGTCATCGACATGCCGCCGGGCACGGGTGACATCGCGCTGACGCTCTCGCAGGCGCTGCCGCTCTCGGGGGCCGTCGTCGTCTGCACGCCACAGGACGTCGCACTCCTCGACGCCACGAAGGCGATCGCGATGTTTCGCAAGGTGAACATCCCGCTCCTGGGCATGGTGGAGAACATGAGCTTCTTCGTCTGCCCCGACACGAACAAACGCTGGGACATCTTCGGCACGGGGGGCGCACGGCGGACGGCGCATGACCTCGACATTCCCTTCCTCGGCGAGGTGCCGATCCAGATCCCGATTCGCGAGCATGGAGACGCCGGCCGCGCGGCGGCGGTGTACGACGATCCCGCGAGTCGCCCCTACTTCGAGGCGATCTGCGAGCGACTCGTCGGCAACCTCGCCGCCACTGCCGCCGCCAGCCCTCCACTCCCCTCGCTGCCCGTGCTGTAGGTCAGGCTTCCGTCCGTCCCCTCGACGCACTCCCACCGGCTTCGGACTCCCCATGTCCCGTCGCCGGACGTTTGGCTGGCTGAGCTCCCGCCGGCTCGGAGCTGCCCAGACCCTCTCGCTGGACGTTCGCCTCGGCCCTCCCGGCCTCGGCTCTCTGCGTGTCCGCTTCGCTTTCGGCATCCATGCCTGCGCTCGCTCCCACAGCCCGCTCGATGGTCCGGGCAGCCCCGAGCCTCCTCAACGGAAAACGGGAGGCGAGGGGTTACCCCTATCGTTGAGACGGCGTATTTGCCCAGCGAAGCCATGGATGGCGC
>DNLZ01000144.1:7862-8860 GCA_003488325.1 Planctomycetaceae bacterium | reverse complement strand
CCTGCCCGAGCCGGCGGGGGCCATGGATGGCCCCGCCGGCGGGAAAACTAGAACTGGAAGATCGCGTCGCAGCCGCCGTAGAACTGCCCGAACTGGTCGAAGTTGCGACCGTACGGCAGGATCGAGCCGGGGTTGTCCGGCGAGTACCAGTCGTACCGCAGCTCGGGGCGGATGATCCAGTTGTTGTTGGGCTTCCAGTTGAGGCCCCACGTCATTTCCCAGAAGTTGCCCTGGAATCCGGTGGCCGAGTTCGGCACGCCGAAGAGGAAGTTCCGGAGGCCCGACACGACTCGGTAGCCGTTGTTGTCGCGGAACCACTCCAGTCGCAGACCGCCCGTCAGCGTGTCGCTGAACGAGTAGAACATGTACTGGTTGATGCCGTACCACAGGGCCGTTCCGGGCTGTGCCTGGTTCAGCGTGTCCGCCGTGCCGGCATTGAACTGCCAGCCGTTGTCGTTCTGCAGCACGTAGGTGAGCTTGTCGGTCAGCTCGTTGATGTACACCGTGCTGAGGATCGACCGGTTGCCCACCGTGTTGGTCACGATGTTGCCGATCTCGTTGCCGCTCGACACGGTCATCGTCAGAGCCTGCGACTCGTCGGCGCTCTTGAGCGTCGCACCGCCGAGGAACGCCGCGTTGCTGTTGGCCCCCGGATAGCCGGAATTCGCGATCGGACCGATGATGTTGATCGGATCGCTGTAGTTGTCCCAGCCATTCGTGATGCCGCCGTACAGCGTGAACTGGTCGGTGACCTTCCACGTGTCCAGGATGCCGGTGTGGGTGAACGGCTCGCCGTACTGCATCGTGTAGGCGTGCGTGTAGAAGAAGTTGCCGATCGCCGGCACCACCTCGTACCCGATGATCGTGTAGAAGTGACCGAACTTGACGGCGTGGTCCCCATAGCCGAGCTCACCGTAGAGCTGCGGCATCGCGAGACCGTAGTACCGATTGCCCCATGACGGCACGCCGCCGAGGCCGGCGGGCGGGACGATCAGGTT
>DNLZ01000144.1:1630-7481 GCA_003488325.1 Planctomycetaceae bacterium | reverse complement strand
CCCCAGTCGAACCCGCCATCCTCGGTGTCGAGCAGCTTCTCGTTCACGAGGTAGAGCTGGTTCATCTGCACCTGCCAGTTGCGGTCGTTGAACGTGATGGGGCCGTTGAACGGGCTCCCCCAGTTGTTCGCACCGACACCGACGTCGATCCAGCCGTAGGTCTTCAGGCCACGCTCGCCGAGAAACTCGGTCTGCAGGTACCGGGTCGGCTCTTCCGCGACCTCCTCGGCGGCCTCCTGCGGCGGCAGCGCCCGCATCTGGTAGGCCTCCTCCTCGGGCACGTTGGGGATCGCCGGCGCGTCGACCTGGCCGAGCGAGCGGGTGACGGGGGCATTGATCCGCGGGAGAGCCGTCGGCTCGGCCGCGGTGGCGGTCACGGTCAGGAGACCGCCGGCCACCCACAGGGGCAGCCTGAACTTGATGGAGCGCATGGTGGCAGAGACTCCGAATCCGAAGGTAGTGAAAGCGGGCCGCTGACAGGTGCGGTCCGCGAGGCAATCCGATCCCAGGGAGTGCGGTCCGTGCGCGCTCCGCCAAAGCACGCCCGCAGCCGATATCCCCCCCGCCCGTCTCAGTTCATCGGCGCGACACCGGGGCAAAAAAGGGTGTCGTGCCGGCGGACGGCAAGGTCTGCTCAACCGGAGACGCGTGGCGGCAAACCCTGCGGGTCGCGGAAACGGGGAGCGTCGAGGCCCCGTGAGCCGGGCTCCGTGGCCGGGTTCGCGACGCCCCGTCAGCCGGAGAAGGCGCCGTCGAGCAGGGCGGCCAGGAAGGCGTCGGGCGTGAAGGGCTCGAGGTCGTCGGCCGTTTCTCCCGTGCCCACGAACTTCACCGGCAGGCCGAACTGCTCCGCCACCGGCACGATGACACCGCCGCGTGCCGACCCGTCGAGCTTGGCGAGGACGATGCCCGTGCAGCCGGCCGCCTCCGTGAAGCCCTTCGCCTGCGAGAGGGCGTTCTGCCCCGCCGTGGCGTCGAGCACGAGGAGGGTCTCGTGCGGGGCGTCACCGATCTGCTTGCCGATCACCCGACGGATCTTGCCGAGCTCCTGCATGAGGTTCGACTGGGTCTGCAGCCGCCCCGCGGTGTCGATGATGCACACGTCGAAGCCCCCCTCGATCGCCCGGGCCACGGCGCGGTGGGCGATGCTGGCCGGATCGCACCCGGGCTCGCCACGGACGATCTCGCAGCCGAGCCGACCGGCCCACATCGCGAGCTGCTCGACCGCCGCGGCGCGGAAGGTGTCACCGGCCCCCAGCACCACCCGTCGGCCGTCTCGCAGGAAACGCCGGGCGAGCTTCGCGATGGACGTGGTCTTGCCCGATCCGTTGACGCCCGTCACGAGGATCACGGTCGGCCCGGCGTCGGCCATGCGGAGCGGCGCCGCGGTCGTGCCGTCGGTCGCGGCACCAGCCGCGAGGAGCCGCCCGCGGAGCTCGGTGCGGATGGAGTCGAGCACCACCTCGGGGTCGACGACGCGGGCCCGCAGCCGCCGTCCGACGTCCGCCACGATCGCCTCGGCCGCCGCGGGACCCATGTCGGTCCTGACGAGCGCCGCGCGGAGGTCGGCGAGGAACGTCTCGTCGACGAGCCGCCCCTCGCGCTTGAAGAGGTCGCGGACGTCCGTGTTGAGGACCTGCGCCGTCTTCGCCAGGCCCGCCTTGAGCCGCTCGAGGAATCCGGCCATGCCGTCAGGTCTCCTGGGCTGACCGGCTCGGTGGCGACCGCTCGGCCAGCATGCCGCCGAGGAGGCCGGCCACGAACCGCGGGGACGCCGCGGATCCGTAGCGCCGCGCCAGCTCGATCGCCTCGTCGACGACCACCGGGCCCGGCGTGTCGGTGTGGAGGAGCTCGTACGCGGCGAGTCGCAGGACCGTGCGGTCGGTGGCCGCCATGCGCGAGACACGCCAGTTCGACGACAGGGCGTCGAGGGTCGTGTCGAGCGCGGCCAGGTGGCCGCGGACGCCCGCGACCAGCGACTCGGCGAACTCGACGAGCGCCGGCGAACGCAGCCGGCCGCGCAGGAAGCCGAGGCGGCGTTGCGCGCCGGCCGCGGCATCGACGGGCTCGTTGAACTCGAGCTGATGGAGGGCCTGGAGGGCGACCTCCCGGGCTCGGCTGCGACGCGACATGGCTCTCAGGCGGGCTCCGGTCGGGGCAGGCGGCCGAGCAGGGAGATCATCTCGATGGCGGCGGCCGCACACTCGGCGCCCTTGTTGTCCGGCGGGGCGGATCCGTCGTGGAGTCGGGTCTCGGCGCCGCGCCCGGACCGCGCGAGCGCCTGATCGAGCGTCTGGCAGGTGAGCACCCCGAAGAGCACCGGCACTCCGTGGGAGCGCCCGGCGGCCTCGATGCCCCGCGCGACCGCCTGGGCGATGTGGCGATCGTGCTCCGTCTCTCCGCGGATGATCGCGCCGAGGCAGACGACCGCCGCATACCCGCCCGTGGCCGCGAGCCGGTCCGCCACGAGGGGCAGTTCGAAGGCCCCCGGGACCCACGCGACGTCGATCGCGTCGGCGGAGAGGCCGGCCTCGGCGAAGCGGTCGAGCGCCCCCGCGAGCAGCCCGCCGGTCACCCGGTCGTTCCAGCGCGCGACCACGATCGCGACGCGGAGCCCTGCCGCGACGCGCGTCGCCTCCCCGGCGAACGTGCGCGGCTCGTGCACCATCGACGCCGCGGCGTGGCTCTTCTGCCCGCGTTCCATGCAGCGCATCCTACGACTTGAGGGCCGCGAGGAAGTCGGCGTTGCAACGCGTCTTTCCGAGGCGGTTGACGAGCAGTTCCATCGCATCGGGCGCGTTCATCTCGCCGAGCACGCGCCTGAGCACGCAGATGCGTCGGTACTCGTCCGGCTCCATGAGCATCTCCTCGCGCCGCGTGCCCGATCGGGCGATGTCGATGGCGGGCCAGATGCGCTTGTCGACGAGTCGTCGGTCGAGCACGATCTCGAGATTGCCGGTGCCCTTGAACTCCTCGAAGATCACGTCGTCCATCCGGCTGCCGGTATCGACGAGAGCCGTGGCGATGATGGTGAGGGAGCCCCCCTGCTCCACCTTGCGGGCGCTCCCGAAAAACCGCTTCGGCCGCTGGAGGGCTCCCGAGTCCACGCCGCCCGAGAGGATCTTGCCCGAGTTGGGCACCTCGGAATTCCAGGCGCGGGCCAGACGGGTGATGGAGTCGAGGAAGATGACGACGTCGCGTCCGTATTCGACGAGCCGCTTGGCCTTCTCGATCACCATGTCCGCGACCTGGACGTGGCGGCTCGCGTTCTCGTCGAACGTGGAGCTGATCACCTCGCAGGCCGGCCCCTTCACCTGCCGCTCCATGTCGGTGACCTCCTCCGGCCGCTCGTCGATGAGCAGCATGAAGACGTACGCCTCCGGGTAGTTCTCGAGCACGGCCTTCGCCATCTTCTGCAGGAGGATGGTCTTGCCGGCCCGCGGCGGGCTGACGATGAGCCCGCGCTGGCCGAACCCGATCGGCACGACGAGGTCGACGACCCGCATCGCGATCTCCTCGGGAGTCGTCTCGAGAACGATCCGCTCGTCGGGATGGAGCGGCGTGAGCTCGTCGAAGAACGAACGCGTGGAGAGCTTGGCCGGGTCCTCGCCGTTGATCGCCTCGACCCGCAGCAGGGCGAAGTAGCGCTCGCTTTCCTTCGGCGGCCGGATCTGTCCCGCGACGCTCATGCCGTTGCGGAGGCCGAACCGACGGATCTGACTCGGCGAGACGTAGATGTCGTCGGGACAGGAGAGGTAATGCGAATCGGGGCTGCGGAGGAAGCCGAAGCCGTCCGGCAGGATCTCGAGCGTCCCCTCGCCGAACATCAGGCCGTTGAGCTTGATCCGCTCCTTGAGGATGCGGAACACGAGATCCTGCTTCCGTGCGCCGGTCACGTCGCCCACCTGTTCCTGACGGGCGAGGTCGACGAGTTCCTGCATCGAGAGCTTCTGCAGTTCGGCGATCGACGGGTCGCCCTTCTTGAGCGCCTCGTAGTGCCCGGTCACGTCGAGGCCGTCCTTGACCTCCGCGGCGATCTCCTCGGCGAGGGACAGCGGATCCCGCTCGGCGTCTCCGGGCATCTGGTCGGGCCGTGACATGCGAGCCTCGAGGCGGTGCCGACGGCGCGGCGGGGAAAGGAGGTGTCGGGCCGCAGGACCGGCGCGCTCCACCAGCGGACGGTGGGACCGGATCGATCGACGGGAACCCCAGGCGGGAATCGACGGCCATGGCGTCGCAGGAGGCCCGGACGTCGCCGTCAGGACATGCTCCGCCACAGGCTGTCGATCTGGGCGTGAATATACGCCGCATCACCGGAGGCATCCACCGGCGTCGTTTTCCAGGGTGGTGGCGGCCGATATCCCCGTGCCCACGCCGCGTCGCGCTCGGCCTGATGCTCCGTCGTCCATCCCCGGGCAGCCATCCGCGCCCGCCGCACCTGCTCGTCGCACTCCACGAGTACGATCCGGTCGCACCGTTCGTCCCAGCCCGCCTGCACGAGCAGCGGCACGTCGAGCACGACGACGCGCCGCGCACCGCCCGCCGTCACGGCCTCGTCCCGCATGCGGTCGAGGTCCGCCGCGATCCTCTCCCGCACCCGCGGGTGGACGATGCGCTCCAGGGCCGCGAGCGCGGTTCCGGCCTCGGGGGTGGAGCCGAAGACGATGCTCGCGAGCGCGGCCCGATCCACGCGGCCATCGGCCCGCAGGACCGCTGCGCCGAACCGTCGCACGACGGCGGACCGCGTGTCGGGCTCGTCGAGCACCTCGTGTGCGATTCGATCGGCGTCGATGACCTCCGCGCCGCGTGCGGCCAGCGCGCGGGCGACGGTCGATTTTCCGGCGGCGATTCGTCCGACGAGCCCGACGACGACGAGCGCAGGATGCGACGCGGTCATTTCTGGCACTCCGCCCACGACCGCCCGACGTGCACCGACACCTCGAGCGGAACCTCGAGCGGCAGGGCCGAGCGCATCGCCTCGGCGACGAGCGACGAGACGGCCGGCACCTCGTCCACGGGGGACTCGAGCAGGAGTTCGTCGTGGATCTGGAGGACGAGGGCCGCCGCACACCGCTCGGCCTCGAGACGCCTCGACACACCCAGCATGGCGAGCTTGATGAGGTCGGCCGCGGAGCCCTGTACCACCGTGTTCACCGCCGTGCGCTCGGGGAGCGAGAGCGCCAGCGCGCCGCTCGCCGTGCGTCGGGCCTTGCGGTCGCGGACGCCGGCGATCGACCGCCGGCGGCCGAGCAGCGTGGTCACCTGCCCGTCGCGACGGCAGCGATCGAGGAGGTCGTCGATGAAGGCGGCCGCTCCGGCGAAGGCCTCGAAGTAGGCCGCGATGAATGCGGCCGCCTCGGCCTGCGGGATCGCGAGCGCCTTGGCGAGCCCGAAGGCGCTCTGGCCGTAGAGGATGCCGAAGTTGACCGCCTTCGCCGCCCGCCGCATCGCGGGCGTCACGGCGGCCGGCTCGACACCCTGCACCAGGGCCGCCGTGCGGGTGTGGATGTCCTCTCCGGCGGCGAACGCGGCCCGCATGCGCTGGTCGCCGGAGAGGTGCGCGAGCACGCGCAGCTCGATCTGCGAATAGTCGGCGGCGATGAACTGCCAGCCGGGCTCACCCGGCAGGAACGCCGCCCGGATCTGCTGCCCCTCGGCCGTGCGCACCGGGATGTTCTGCAGGTTCGGGTCGCTCGAGCTCAGCCGACCGGTGGCCGTCACGGTCTGGTTGAGGGACGTGTGGACGCGGCCCGTGGCCGGATCGACGAGCAGCGGCAGCGCGTCGACGTAGGTGCTCTTCAGCTTCGCATAGCGACGGTGCTCCAGCAGCTTCGCGGGCAGCGGATGGAGG
>DNLZ01000144.1:1169-1313 GCA_003488325.1 Planctomycetaceae bacterium | reverse complement strand
GAGCGAGCTCCTCGAGCACTTCCGCGTCGGTGCTCGGGCCGGTCTTCGTGCGCTTCACGACCGGCAGGCCGAGCGTGTCGAACAGGACGGTCCGCAGCTGGATCGGTGACGCGATCGAGAACGCGCGGCCGGCGAGCTCGTGGA
>DNLZ01000144.1:601-756 GCA_003488325.1 Planctomycetaceae bacterium | reverse complement strand
ACGGTTGCGAGCGGGAGCTCCACGTCCGTGCAGAGCGCCCGCAGCCCCTCGGCCTCCATCCGTGGCGGAAGGACCTGCGCCAGTGCGGCCGTGATCCGGGCGTGTGCCACGGCCGCCTCGGGTGCGGTCGGCACGTCGATCGTCTCCACGGGCGG
>DNLZ01000144.1:0-247 GCA_003488325.1 Planctomycetaceae bacterium | reverse complement strand
GCGCGGTCTCCACCAGCCCGAGGTTGCGCTCACCCGCTTCGAGCAGGTAGGCGGCGATCAGGGTGTCGGACGAGACGCCGGCCAGGCGCAGCCCGATCGTCCGGAGCGCGAGCATGTGCCGCTTGACGTCGTGCGCTCGCTTGGGAATCGCGGTATCCATGAGCAGGTCGCGGAGCCCGGCATGCGTGGTGGCGACCTCGGTGGTCACCCAGCCCGCGACGTCGCCCGCCGCCAGCGCGAGGCCCAG
>DNLZ01000145.1:2650-4534 GCA_003488325.1 Planctomycetaceae bacterium | reverse complement strand
GGATGTCGGCGAGCACGAACGATTCGAAGAAGGTGCGGGTTTCGGCGATCGAGGCCATGCTCGCCCCGACGCCGCCGGCTCCGATCACGAGAATGTCGCAGGTGAGCCCCGTCGCGCGTCCCGTTCCCTCCGGTGGCGTCACGGCTCCGCCGTCTGACCGTCGAGCGGTGGCACCCATGCCTCGACCGCCTACCAGAGGTGATGGACGAGCGGGCGGATCGAGTCGTCGTAGACGCGCCGCACCTGCTCGCGGGTCGCGGCATCGAGCGCGGCGATGCGCGTCGCCCCGACGTTCTCCGCCACCTGGCCCGGGCGACGGGCTCCCGGAATCACCGTCGAGACGGCGTCGAAGGAGAGGATCCACGCCAGCGCGAACTGCGCGAGCGTCGCACCCGCCGGCACGAGCGGCCGCAGCCGTTCCACCGCCGCGAGGCCGATCTCGTAGTCCACGCCCGAGAACGTCTCGCCTCGATCGAACATCGCGCCCTCGCGGTTGAAGGCCCGATGATCGTCGGCGGGGAACGGTGTCTCGCGCGAGAGCCGTCCCGTCAGCAGGCCGCTCGCGAGAGGCACCCGGGCGATCACGGCCACGCCACGCCGCGCGGCTTCGCCGAGGAACGTCTCCGCGGGACGCTGCCGGAAGATGTTGAAGATGATCTGCACGCTCGCGACGTGCGGCAGTTCGATCGCGGCCATCGCCTCGTCGATCGTCTCGACGCTGACGCCGTACGCGGCCACCTTCCCCGCCGCCACGAGCCGGTCGAGGGCGGCGAACGTCTCGGGTCGCCGGTAGACCGCCGTGGGCGGGCAGTGGAGTTGGACGAGGTCGAGCCGCTCGACGGCGAGGTTCGTGAGGCTCCGGTCCACGAAGGCGGTGAGGTTCCCCTCGTTGTAGCCGTCCGCCACGTGCGGGTTGAGACGTCGCCCCGCCTTCGTGGCCACGAAAAACGGCTCGGTCCGCTCCCGCCGCAGCCGCGCGATGAGCCGCTCGGAGAGGCCGTCGCCGTAGACGTCGGCGGTGTCGAAGAAATCGATGCCGTGGTCGAGCGCGGCGTGGAGCGTGGCCATCGATTCGGCCTCGTCGGCGCCGCCCCACTGCGCGCCGCCGATGCCCCACGCGCCGAAACCGATCTCGGAAACCCGCCGCCCCGTCCTGCCAAAAGCTCGCGTCTTCATGGTCGTGCCCGCCGTGCGTGGTGAAGCCTGCAGGGAGTGTGGACGAAGAACGCCTACACTTCCAGCACCGAGTCCCAACCGTCGGACGGGCGATTCTTTCCATGGCCTCACCGCACGCCGACGACACCCCTCAGAGCACCACGCGCGACGCATCGTGGTGGCGCGAGCGTCGGGCCCGTCCGCTCGTGATGGTCGGCGGACTGCTCGTCGTCACCGGCATCCTCCACGTGGGCGTGTGGGCGATCCTCGGAGGCCCTTGGGAGGGGCCGGTGAGCTGGCGCAAGCCCATCCTCTTCGGAGTGTCGGGCGGCCTCACGAGCCTGTCGCTCGGCTGGGTGTGGTCGACGCTTCCGTATCGGCGGGGCGACACCTGGCTGGCGGCGATCACGGCGTGGGCCCTGCTCGTTGAAGTCGCGCTCATCGATCTGCAGTGCTGGAGGGGAGTGGCGAGCCACTTCAATCGCAGCACGACGCTCGATGCCGGCCTCTACGACGCGATGGGTGCGCTCATCCTGGTCGTGACGGTGGTCGCGGCGGATCTCGCGGTGCGGTTGCACCGGGTGCCGACCGCTCTCGAAGGGGACATGCGCATGGCGGCCCGCGTGGGGCTGTCCCTGTTCCTCGTGTCGTGCGTCCTCGGCATCTGGGTGAGCGTGCATGGTGATCTCGAGGTGTCGCGCGGGCGATCACCGGAGGTCTATGGAGCGG
>DNLZ01000145.1:972-2278 GCA_003488325.1 Planctomycetaceae bacterium | reverse complement strand
TCCTCGCGTGGGCGGCGCGTCGCGCGGGACTCACGTGCGGCGCACGGGTGCGACTCGTGGCGGCGGCGAGCATCGGCAGCTGGCTGATCCTCGTCTACGCCCTCGCGCAGACGCTCTCGGGCCGCTCGCGCTTCGATGCGACACCGGTCACCGGGGCGCTCGTGGGAGTCGGCATGGCGCTCGTCGGTCTGCCTTGGCCGCTCGTCGGCCTCGCGTGGATCCGGCGACTGCGGCGGGGCGACACGGCGACCGTGCCCGGGAATTCCGTGCCGGCCGTGGAGCCGGCCACGGGGCACTGGTAGGCTTCGCGGCTGGCCATGCAGGCCAGCGGGGGCGAGGGCGACTCACGGGCGATCGAGCCAGCGGTGCCGCTCGCCTGAGACGGCAGCCAGCTGCGGCGCGTCATGCACGGACTCATCTTTTTCTACATCCAAAAATTTGCCGAGGCGCTCGCGCTCGGCACGAGCGGCCAGGCGCGGCTCCGCACGACCGTGACGACGGCGGGCAAGACCTACCTGCCATCGAGGGCCTACCCCGATGCGGAGGCGGTGTCCCTGCTCACGAACGTGGCCGAGGCCGCCGATCGGCCGTTGGGCGACATGCTCCGCGAGTTCGGCATCTTCCTCGCGCCGCATCTGGTGAAGGTCGCCGGGCGGCACATCGACCGCGGCTGGCGGACCCTCGATCTCGTCGAACATACCGAGAGCGTCATCCATGCCATGATCCGATCGACGACCCCGGGTGCGACGCCCCCGGTGATCCAGACGGTCCGGCTCGCGCCGGACGAGCTGCAGCTCGTGTACACCTCGGAGCGGCAGCTCTGCCGGCTGGCGGTCGGCATCGTGACGGGGCTCGGCCGGCACTTCGGCGAGTTCGTCGACGTCAGCGAGGACACCTGCATGCTGCGGGGTGACCCGTTCTGCTCGTTCGTCCTGCGCACCCGGGCGGCCGACACGCACGATTCAGGCGGCGTCCACGCCGAGACGGTCGTCCTGCCCGCCGGATCGAGCGCGTCGCCTGCCGGGGATGTGGCGATCACGGGCCGTGCGGTCGACGGCGTCGATGAGAACCTGCCGGCGACGATCGGAGGCCATCGCATCCTGCGGCTCCTCGGCCGCGGAGGGATGGGACGCGTCTACCTCGCGTACGACGAGCGGCTCGACCGCGAGGTCGCGATCAAGACGATGCACCGCGCGAAGGCGGACGACCCGGCCGCACGACAGCGATTCCTCCGCGAGAGCCGCGCGACCGCGGCCGTGGAACACGAGCATGTCGTCACGATCCACCAGGTCGGCGAGGAGCCGCT
>DNLZ01000145.1:0-561 GCA_003488325.1 Planctomycetaceae bacterium | reverse complement strand
CCGCTCCGGGAGGTGCTGCGCATCGGCCGCGAGATCGCGACGGGCCTGCACGCGGCCCATGCCGCCGGACTCGTGCATCGTGACATGAAGCCCGAAAACGTCTTCCTCGAGGGTCCGGCACGCCGCGTGAAGATCATCGATTTCGGACTCGTCAGCGATGCGAGCGACGACGCGACGCGGCTCACCACCGACGGGACGATCATCGGCACCCCGGCCTACATGGCGCCGGAACGCATCGCGTCCGACGCGACGGTCGACGCCCGGGCCGACCTCTTCAGCCTCGGGGTGATGCTCTACGAACTGCTCGCGCGGAGGCTGCCCTTCGAGGGCACGTCGCTCGTCTCGATGCTCGCGGCGATCAGCCGCGGTCGGCCACGACCGCTGGGCGAGGTCGCGGCCGACGTGCCGCCGGACGTCGCCGCGCTCGTCATGCGACTGATCGCGCATGATCCGGATGACCGTCCGGCCGATGCGGCCTCGGTCGCGACGGAGCTCGAGGCGATCGAAGAACGCCTCGCGGCCGACGACACCTGAACCTGAGGCGGGGCTCGAAACGGTGTC
>DNLZ01000149.1 GCA_003488325.1 Planctomycetaceae bacterium | reverse complement strand
ATGGTCGTGTATGACCGCGTCATTCCGCACAATGCCATGGCATCGCTGGTCGGGCTGTCGATTGGTCTGGCGATTGTCGTGGTGTTCGACTTTGCGCTAAAGTTGCTGCGCGCCTATTTCGTTGATGTGGCCGGCGCCGATATTGACCATGATGTCGGTGATGATGTGTTTGAGCGGATCATCAAGATGCGGCTTGAACTTCGCAAGGGGTCAACCGGTGCGCTGACCGGATTGATGCGGGAATTGGAGGTTCTACGTGATTTTTTCGCGTCGATTACTTTGGTTGCGATTGTCGATGTGCCGTTTATCTTTATCACCATTGGTTTGATCGCGCTGATCGGCGGATGGATCGCGCTGGTGCCGGCGCTGTTGGTGCCGCTGGTGGTGGCGGTCGGCTTGCTCACACAACCGGCGATGGACCGGCTTCCCGCCGATACGATGCGCGAGGGGCATGTGAAGCAGTCGGTGCTGGTCGAGACGATTGGCGCGATTGAAACCGTCAAAGCATCGGGCGCTGGTCCCTTGCTCACTGATCGCTGGCGCCGCTCGGTGCGACAACAAAGCGCGAGCGCCCTGCGACAACGGCTGATCGGGGCGATCGCAACGACCTTTGCGGGATCGGCCGGAACAATCGGCTACACCGGCACGGTGATTGTCGGCGCAGCCTTGTCAGCAGGGGGCGACATCACGATTGGCGCGCTGACCGCGTGTTCGATCCTGTCGAGCCGGGCCATCGCGCCGCTGGGGCAGATTGCCAATCTCGCCTCACGGCTGGCGCAGACGCGCACGGCCTATCGCCAGGTCACTGCCCTGATGGATCAGCCGGTTGAGGGGCCATCGGGTGAAGGCTTGAGGCTGCGCACGTTGAATGGCGGTATAGAATTGCGCGGTGTCACCTTTCGCTATCCGGGGGCGGCTGAACCGGTGCTGCGCGATGTTTCGGTGAAGATCGCGCCGGGGGAGCGCGTGGCGTTGCTTGGTCGGGTTGGCTCGGGCAAATCGACGTTCGCACGGCTCGCGCTTGGGCTTTATCCGCCTGACGAAGGCGTGGTGATGATCGACGGCACCGACATTCGCCAATTCGACCCGGGCTTTCGCCAGACCATCGGGGTCAGTCTTCAGGAAAGCGTGTTGTTCACGGGTACGATCCGCGAAAACATCACGCTGGGCCGCGCAGGTATTGACGATGACGAGATGTTGCGTGCCGCTACGCTGTCGGGCACGCATGATTTTGTCGGCCGCATCGCCAATGGCTATGATCTGCGGCTGGCGGATCGGGGGGAGGGGCTGTCGGGCGGGCAGCGCCAGACGATTGCGCTTGCGCGTGCGCTTGCCGGGCGGCCAAAGCTGCTCATCCTTGACGAGCCGACCAGCGCGATGGACAATCAGACCGAGCAGGCATTGATCCAGCGGCTGCTCGCCGAATTTGCCGATCGCACGGTGGTGATTATCACCCACCGGCCGCAATTGCTGGCGCTGGCGCAGCGGGTGATCGTGTTCGAAGGTGGAAAGATCGCCGCCGATGGCCCACGTGACCAGATCTTGCGCGCCGCCATGCAGACCAAGGCGGCGTAATGAACCAGATGACTACGGAATTCGCGCGCCCAGTCGTGCGGCGCAGTTCCAACTTGCTGCTTTGGGCGATTGTGTTTTTTTTCGTGATCGCGGTGATCTGGGCGGCGGTCACGAACCTCGATCGCACCGTGCGCGCAACTGGGCGGGTCATTCCGTCGTCTGAGCTTCAGGTTATTTCCAATCCCGAGGGCGGGATTGTCCAGCGCATATTGGCCAAGGTTGGCGACACGGTAGCCCGCGGCGCACCGTTGCTCACGCTGGACCGCACCCAGATGAGCGGTGAGTTGGGTAGCGGACGCGCCACGATTGGCGCGCTGGAGCTGAAAATCGCCCGGCTGCGGGCCGAAATTGCGGGACACGAGCCGCGTTATCCCGCCGTCAGCGACCCGGCATTGGCGGCCCAGCTCGTCGTGGAGCGTGCGCTGCACACCGCGCGGCTTGCCGACCTTGCCAATGCGATGGCGGTTGCCGATGCGCCGTGAGCGAGTCATCGTCGTCGTGCCCTCCGCCCGGGAATCGGCCGACCGCGTCGGACGGCATCGTCAGCGGGCCGTCGGCACCGCGCGGGAACCGCCTCCGTGAAATAGTATACCATCTGTGAATCGGCATACCATGGTCTGCCGGCCGGCGTTGCTGCGGTCAGGGAACATCCTGCGCACCGCACCGGCGGTCGGGTGACGGCGGGAGGCCCCGCGACTCACCGGCTGACGAACTGGAACGCGTAGAGCTTGCTCGACCGCAGCGTGATCCGCAGCCGCACGGGGACGCCGGCGAGCGGTGAGAGGTCGGGGCCCTGCCTCCACCAGACCTCCTGCGCGGTGCCGTTGCGATCGATGGACACGGCATCGGCCAGCGCATGTCCGGGAATCGATTGCCCGTGCACGTCCTGGAGCTCGACCCGGATCTCGCCGGAGCCGCCGCAGTCGGCGTTGAGCACGAGCCGCTCGCCCGAGAAGACGACGGCGGGCGTCAGGAGTTCGCCTCCGTCCGCGCCGGCGTCGACGGACACGAAGCCATCCAGCCGCTGGACCGCACGGAAGACGGCACCTGCGGGGTCGGCGCCACGTTGGGCTGCGGCGACGGATCCGACGACGTGCGTGGACGGTGTGGCGTGATAGTACTGATGGATCTCGTCGCCGCGGTGGATCATGCCGACGCCCATCGTGACGAGCCCCCGGTCGAGGTCGCCCGTCGTGCCCCGCGCGTCGCGCGTGAGCCCGGGCTTCAGATAGGGGGTGCGGATGCGGTCGAAGTGGATGCCGTCACGGCTCACCGCCAGCTGCACCTCGAACAGCCCATCTCCGTCGGCGTCTCCGCGAAAATCACGGCCGTGGCTGCTCTCGCGCTGCCCGTAGCCGTAGCAACGAAACATCGACGGGAACGCGACGTAGACATCCTCGGCGTGGGCGTAGAGATGCACGCACGGGTTGTAGAGATCGGTCCTCACGGGATCCCGCGCGTCGGCCGCCAGGACGATCTCCATCTCGTCGTGCGGGTAACCGAAGCAGCCGTCCGGGGAGACCAGCCGTCCGGGATTCCTGCGGAACGGCCAGGGCATGGCCATCAGGTCGGCGGTCTCCGTCCGCACCGCCACCCGCTTGTGGCGATGGGACGAACCAGCCTGCTCGGGGAAGCCGCGCAGGTAGGCCACGTATCGGCCGAGGCGGGAGTCGTAGAAGGCCTGGTTCGAGGTGTCGCAGAGGAACGGCACGGCCACCTTCGGGATGCATTCCCAGCGGAGGCCGTCCCGCGACCTGAACAGGTAGAGTCCGCCACTGATGCCCGGCTTCGACTGCCCGTCCTGCGGCGGAAGGTCGGGGGCGGCCCAGGCTGCGAGGTTCGGCCCCCAGGCGGCGGTGGCGGCAGGCATGATCCCGAAGATCGCCTTGAACGGAAACCCGTCCGCGTCACGTGGATCGAGGAACACGCCTCCCTCCTCGCAGCCAGGAAACACCACGGACGGCCGCCGGCCGGACGCGGCGGCCGGCGACGGCCCGGGGGCCGTGACCTCCGGGCACTCCCAGTCGCTGCCGTCCGCCGACGTGGCCACGGCGTATCCGCCCTCGCTGCGGTAGTACATGAGGTACCGGCCCTCGTGCTCCACGACGCCGTTGACGTAGCCCGTCGCCGGCGTCGAGAGCCGGATGGGTCCCGCCTTCACCGGCGGATTGACGGTGCGCGAAACGCCAGTCGATGTCGCGATGAATCTCCCGTCGATGAAGAGCTGCTTCCTGTCGCCGACGTCACGCACGGACGGGTGCGGTGGGTCGGCGGCCCGCAGGCCGGTCGCTGCCGGCAGCACGGCCGCCGCGCCGCCGACGGTCGCGGTCTCGAGAAAGCGCCGCCGGTGGAAACGGTGCATGGGCAGGACTCCCGCTAGAGCGCATCCAAGATACGTGTGTCGCCGGCTCG
>DNLZ01000090.1:3288-10977 GCA_003488325.1 Planctomycetaceae bacterium | reverse complement strand
GCGGCACGCACGCCCACCACGTCCGAGGATCCGCCATCCGCGGCGAGCGACGGCGGGGGTCGCGACGCGCCTCGCGTGCCGCAGGAGACCGCGCCCGCGGGAGCCGGCGCCGATGCAGGCGTTTCCGCCGTGAAGGATTCGCGCGGTGCGGACGAGCCGGGAGGTTCCTTCGACCTCCCCCTCCAGGCCGCCACACCCGCCACGGCGGGGCGCGTGGCGGACGAACTCGACCGTCGCCCGGCGTCGTTCCGTGCCACGAACCCCGCCGTCGCGCTCGACGCGGCCCTGCCGATCCTCATGGCCGGGAGCGGCACCGAGCGGGTCCTCTGGTTCGTGAGTGACTTCCGTGCGCGCGACTGGGGTGTCGCGAGCGACGTGGCCGCGGCGACCCGCCGGCTCGCGGAGGCCGGTGTGACGGTGCGCTTCATCGACTGTGGTGCCACCACCGAGGCGGTGGCCGGCAACCTCACCGTCGAACGACTCGAGGTGGTGGGGGGCGTTCCGGCCGCCGGGGTGCTCGTGCCCCTCGAGGTCAGCGTGCGGAACGACGGCGTTCGCGAGGTGCAGGACGTCACGATCGTGCTTCGGGAGGACGGCAGCAGCCGTCCCGGCGCCCGCCTCGCCGCGATCCCGCCGGGCGGGTCGGCCAGCGCGCGGTTCGATGTCCGGTTCGCCGCGGCCGGCAGTCATCTGGTCGAGGCGGAACTCCCGTCCGATGTCCTCGATGCCGACAACGGTCGGGTCGCCGTCGTCGATGTCGCGGAGCGGGCGGCCGTGCTCGTGATCGACGGCGATCCGCGCGGGGATGGCCGCACGGGCGACGCCTTCCACGTGGCCACGGCGCTCGCGCCGGGCGCGGGGGCGGCGACCGGCGTGCTGCCGCGCGTGGAGTCGCCGCGTGCGCTCGCGACCCTCGACCTCGACGGATTCGACAGTATCTGGCTGCTCGACGTGCCGCGTCTCGATCCGCCGGAGATCGCCGCGCTCGAGACCTACGCCCGCGACGGGGGCGGTGTGGTCTTCTTCACGGGGCCGCGCACGCAGGCCGATGCGGTGAACCGCCTTCTCCATCGCGCCGGAGAGGGCGTTTTTCCGCTCGCCCTCGCCGGTCCGGTGGAACTCCCGGTCAAGGCGGCGAGCGATCCCGTGCCCGACATCGTCGTCGAGGACCATCCGGTCGTCGCGGTGCTCGCCGGGCGACGCAATCCGCTGCTCGATGCCGTGCGCGTGGACCGCGTGATGGCGGCCGCCCCCCTGGCCGCGAAGGCGGAGGCCGACGGAGGCATCCGGCGTCTCCTGTCGCTGCGCACGGGCGCGCCCCTCGTGGTCGAGCGGGACTACGGTCGCGGCACCGTCGTGGCGGTGCTCAGCACGGCCGCACCCACCTGGAACAACTGGTCGCGCGGAAATCCCAGCTGGGTCGTGGTCCTCCTCGAAATGGAAAGTCACCTCGCGCGAGGCCGACGCCGCGGGGCGGAGTGGATCGTCGGCGAACCGGCTGCGATCCGAATCGACGATGCGACCGAAGGCACGGAGGTGGACGTGACGACGCCTCCGGACGGACAGGTCATCCGCCTGACGGCGAGTGCGCCGGCGGCCGGCCGTACGGAGATCCTCGTGCCGTCGACCGATTCGCCCGGCGCCTACGCGGCCCGCTGGATCGGGCTCGACGGGGACGACCACGAGCGCACGATCGCCGTCAACGTGGACCCACGGGAAGGGCGGCTGGAACGCATCGGTCGAGAGGGGCTCGCGGCGGCGCTGCCGGGGGTCGCCTTCACGCTCGAATCGGCGGCCGCGCTCGGGGGCGAATCGGACCGTGCCGCCGGCCTGCCGCTGATGCGACCGCTGCTGGCCCTGCTGGCCGTGGTGCTCGTGGGAGAGCAGCTGCTCGCGCTCGTCGCCGGGTACCACCCCGTCGCGCCCCGATCGGCGCGGCGGGCAGCCCATCCCGCGTGATCCCGGGACGTCCTGCGAAACGCTCAAAACCCCGCGCCGGCCGCGTCGCCGCGCGATACAACCGACCTCGGGCGTGGCGACGCCGGCCCCTTCCTCGCTCCCACCCATGATGCACGCGGGACCACCGATGCCGTCGAGTCTCGCCGCATCCTGGCTGATGGCAGCGAGCCCGGCGGTGCGCGAACGGATTTCGAGCCGGCTGCTCGAGGGCTTCTCGGAGTGGTGGCAGGCTCCGGGAGCGGTGCTCCTGTGTGCGGCCGTGGCCGCGTTCGTGCTGTGGACCTATCGCCGTGATGCGATCGAGCTGCCTCCGTCGAGGCGGATCCTGCTCGCCATGCTGCGGCTCGGCGCGTTCGGCTGCCTCGCCGCCGCGTGGCTCGATCTCGAGCGCACCACCGAGTACGAGTTCGTCTCTCCATCCCGCGTGGCCGTGCTCGTCGACACGAGTGCGAGCATGTCGCTGCCGGCGATGGCGGCCACGGACCGTGCGATCCCCGCCGATGGGGCTGACGAAACGGCCCGCGCGGACGTCGCGCGCGAGGTGCTGGAGGCGGGTGGCCTCCTCGCCGCCGTACGGCGCGTGCATGACGTGTCGCTCTGGACGTTCGACGTCGGCGCCGAGAGGATCGCCACGCTGGAGCGTGCGGGTCGCGACGACGGACCCGCCCCGTCGGATCGACCGGCCGTGGGGGAGGATCCGGTCGCGGGTGATGCGAGGGTGCCGCGTGACCCGACTGGGCCGGCCACCGGCCGGGTAACGTCGGCGGACGGTGGCGACGCCGACGGGGACCACGCGGCGGCGAGCGACGCGTGGCAGGCACGCCTCGTGCCGCAGGGAAACGAGACGCGCCTCGGCACGGCGCTGGCCCGCGTGCTCGACGAGGAGCCCGCCGGCCTGCTTGCCGGGATCGTCGTGCTGACCGACGGCGCGAGTAACGCCGGGCTCGACGGACGGGCTGCGGCCGGACGGCTCGGAGCCGCCGACGTCATGGTGCACCCGCTGGGCATCGGCGCCGAGACGCTGCCGGCGAACGTGCGGATCGCCGACGTCTCGGCGCCGGCCCGCGTGTTTCCCGAGGATCGTTTTCCGGTCACCGCGTTCCTCCAGGCGCAGGGCCTCGAGGGGCAGCGCGTGCGCGTGGAGCTGCGCGAGGGCGGAGCGACCGACGACTCCACGGCCGCGTCGGTGGTGCTCGACGCCCGCGACGCCGTCCTCGGGGCCGACGGGGATCTCGTACCGGCACGGTTCGACGTGGCCGGACTGCCGACTCCGGGCAGACGCACGCTGGTGGTGCGGGTGATCCCGCCGGCCGCGGATCGGACGCCCCGTGACGACGTGCAGGACACCGAGGTGGAAGTGGTGGATCGCGTGACCCGCGTCCTGCTCATGGCGTCCGGGCCGGGCCGCGAGTTTCAGTTCATGCGCAACGTGCTCGATCGAGACCGGAGCTTCGCCGTGGACGTCGCGCTCGACACGGCACCGCGCGACGCCGAAGGGATGCTCGCCGGCTTTCCCGAATCCGACGCCGCCCTCGCCGAGTACGACGCGATCGTCGCGTTCGACGTCGACTGGCGGCGGCTCGACGGCCCCGCCCGCGAGCGTCTCGAGCGGTGGGTGGGCCGCGAGTCCGGCGGCATGGTGCTCGTCGCCGGCAGCGTCTCGATGGAGCGGTGGCTGGCCGATCCCGGGATGCGGGTCATCCGCAGCCTCTATCCGGTCGAGGTGCGGGGGTTGATGCCGACGCTCGGCGGGGTCGCGCCGTCCGCCGAGGTGGCCCGCGCGGTGCGGCTCACCCGGGACGGTGAGGCGGCCGAGTTCCTGCGCTTGGCCGGTGACGCGACGACGAGCGACACGTTGTGGGGGGCTTTCCCGGGGGTGTATTCGTGCTTCGAGGCGGGGCCCGCCAAGCCGGGCGCGACCGTCTACGCGCGGCTCGCGCAGGATGACGGGCCCGCGGGCGACCTCCAGCCGATCTACATTGCCGGCCATTACTACGGATCGGGCACGGTGGTCTCGGTCGGCAGCGGCGAGCTGTGGCGGCTGCGCGCGGTCGATCCCCGGCTGCACGAGCGGCTCACCACGCAGGTCGTGCGTCACGTCGCACAGGGCCGCCTGCTGCGCGGTTCACGCACGAGCCGCCTGCTCGTGGACCGGGACCGCGTGCCGGTCGGGTCGACGGCGCAGGTGCGGCTCGTGCTCTCCGAGGGCACGGCGGGCAGGGGCGGTGCCGTCGTCTGCCGGGTGCGGCGGCCGGACGGGGGCACGACGACGCTGACGCTCGAGCCGGAGCCAGGCCGCGCGGACGTGCTGCGCGGCGGCTTCATCGTCGCGCGCGAGGGGACATGGCAGGTCGATGTGGACCTCGCGGCGCCGGTTCCCGAGCGGCTGTCCCGGCGCATCCAGGCCCATCTGCCCGATCGCGAGCTGACACGCCCGCGACTCGATCGCGCCCTTTTGGAGGACGTCGCGCGGGCGACCGGCGGCACGACGCGCTTCCTCGCCGCGGACGGGTGGACGCCGGAGGACGCCGAGGCGCTGGTGGCGACGCTGCCTGACAGGTCTCGGCGGGTCTTCGAGCCCGGCGGTGCGGACGCGTCGTTCAAGCGGAGGCTCAATGCCGCGCTCCTCGCGATCGGCGTCGGGCTCCTGTGCACCGAGTGGCTCGCCCGTCGGTTTCTCAAGCTCGCCTGAAGCCCCATGAGCGTCGTCGCATCCACACCGTCCCTCCCGACCGCCGGCTCGATCGAGCCCGTGCGCCGGATGCTGGCGGCCGTGCGTCGCCGGGCACGGCTCTGGATCTGGGTGGAGTCGCTGGCGTGGCTCGCCCTGGTCACCGCCGCCGCCTTCTGGCTCACGCTGCTCTTCGACTGGTGGGTCGAGCCGCCCGTCGCGGTCCGTCTGACGGCGATCGCGCTGACGGCCGGTGCGATCGCGTGGATCGTCGCGTTGAAGCTCGTCACGCGGTTGCGTGCGCCGCTCTCGGATGCCTCGCTGGCGCTCGTCGTGGAGCGGCATGACGCGCGATTCGGCGACAGCATCTCCACCGCGATCTCTCTGGCGGACCACCCGCCCGATGCCGATGACGCGCGCACGGCGTGCGACCCGGAACTCGCCGCCCGCACGACGGCTGCCGCCGCGGCGCTCGCCGGCAGCGTCCGGCTCGGCGGACTGTTTCGCGGTCGGCGGCTCGCGGCGTTGGCCATGGCCGCGATCGCCTCCCTCGCGACGATCGGCGTCCTGGCGGCGACACGGGGTGACGTGGCCGGCCTCTGGCTCCGGCGGATGACACGGCTCTCGGACGAGCCATGGCCGCGTCGCGTGCGGCTCGCCATCGAGGGCTTCGAGGACGGCCGCCGCCTCGTCGCGCGCGGCAGCGACGTGGAGATCGTCGTGCGGGCCCGGGCGGATGGTCCGCTGCCCGATCTCGTCGAGCTGCGCACGCGCGGTCCGGATGGCTGGCAGTCCCGTCGGATGGGGACCCTCGGCGGTGTCGGGCCGGACGGACAGACGTTCGTGCACACCCTCACGGGTGTCGGTGGCGACGTGGAGTTCGAGGTGCGGGGAGGCGACGGGCGGCTGACCGGCCTGCGGCTGGTCGTGGCCGAGGCACCCGCGCTTGCCGGCTTGACCATCGAGCACGAGCCCCCCGCCTATCTGGGCACGGGCCTCCGGCCGACGGCCGCCTCGCGCGTGGTGCGCGTGCCGCGCGGGTCGCGGGTGCGGATCACGTGCACGTCGACCAAGCCGCTCGCCGAGGCCGTGCTGACGGCACGAGACGCCGCGGTCGCGGGCACCTCCGGTGCTGCTGTCGCGGCCCCCGAGGCCTTCTCGGGAGACGCGGCGCCGGAGTCATCCGCCCCGTCGCGCGTGCTCGCATCGCTCGCCGCGGCGGAGACCGCCTCCCACGGCGGCGACGGCGACCGTCTGACGCTCGAGGGCGAGATCCAGGCACTCGACGGCGATGTCGCGGTGGCACTCGACCTCCGCGACACCGATGGTCTTTCGAATCGGCAGCCGATCCAATTTCTCATCATCCCCGTCCCCGACGAGCCGCCGCAGGTCGCCATGACGCCGCGCGGCATGCCCGCGGCGATCACCGGCGCCGGTCGGCTGCTCCTCGTCGGCACGATCGGGGACGACCACGCGCTCGCGGAAGCGGCCGTGCAACTGCGGCGGGAGACTGCGAAGGGGACCGATGGCATCGGGTCGGATGGGCCACCGGGCGACGGCGATCGCAGCGACGATGACACGGTGCGGCTGCCGATTCCTGGCGTCCGTGAGGGCGCGCTCGTCGCCGAGTTCACGGCGGACTCGCCTCACGAGGTGGTCCTCGCGCCGCTGGCACTCACGCCCGGAGAGCGTCTCGCGTGCACCGTCACGGCACGGGATCGGTGCACGCTCGACGGCGCGGCTCAGGAAGGGCGCGGCGAGACCTGGTCGCTCGAGGTCGTCACTCCCGAGGCGCTTCGCGCCCTCCTGGAGGCACGGGAGATCCTCCTGCGACGGCGCTTCGAGTCGGCGATCGACGACCTCTCCCAGGCGCGCGAGCGGCTCGCATCCCCGGCTCCAGCGACGCCCGACGACGATGCCTTCATCGTCGATCCGGTGGTCGCGTGTGCCGAGACGGCGTCACGCACCGCCGGCGAGGCCGCCGACGTCGCCGAGGCATTTCGCACGATCCACCTGGAGCTCGCGACGAACGACCTGCTGACGCCCGAGGTCGAGGAGCGCCTCATTCGACAGATCGCGGCTCCACTGACGGCGGTCGCGTCCCGTGATCTGCCCGATCTCGAGCGGGCGTGTCGCGACGCGACGCCGGCGGCCGTGGTGCAACGGGCCGACGCGACGCTCGAGCGGCTGCGGGCGATCCTGGCTAGGATGATCGAGTTGGAGTCGTACAACCAGCTGGTCGAGCGCCTGCGGGACGTGATCCGTCTGCAGGAACAGATTCGGGCGGAAACCCTCGAGGAGCAGAAGCGTCGCGGCCGCGCGCTTCTGCAGCGTCCATGAGTCGCGTCGATCCGTCGATGCACCACACGTCGGTCCGTTGCGGCTCGCAAGGCGGCCTCGGTCCTGCCGGGGCGGTGCTGGTGGCCTGGGCATGGGCCTGCGGGGCGGCCCTCGCCCAGCCAGCCGCCGACGCACCCGCGCAGCCGCTGGCGACACGTGAGGAGGAGCTCGTCTCGCAGTACCGGGAGCTGGAGCGCGCGTTCCTGCGGCTTGCCGACCTTCTGGATGCGACCGATCCGCGGCGGGCGGCGCTGCTGCGTCGCGTGTGTGCCGAATCGCGTGAGGGGCAGGTGTCGGACCGGCTCGACGCGGTCGTCCGCCAGCTCGAGCAGGGGCAATTCCTGCAGGCCGGGGCGAGCCAGCAGGGGCTCATCGAGCAGCTGCGCTCCCTCCACGGAATGCTCGCGGCTGGTGATGACGACCGGCGGCTCGCCACGTCGAACCAGGAGGTGAGGCAGTTTTTGGCGAGGCTTGCCAAGACGATCGGCCGCCAGCGCGACATCGAGGCGGGCACGGAAGGCAAAGCGGGCGAGGAGGACCTCGCGGCGCGGCAGCGGCAGCTGGCGGAGGAAACCGCGAGACTGGCTGGTGACATCGGCGATTTTGCCAAGCGATCGGCCGGCCCCGCGGAGCCGTCAGCGAGTCCGAGCGATGCCGGGAAGCCCGATGACGGTCGCCCCGACGGCAACAAGGAGCGTGATGGCAAGCAGTCGGATGGC
>DNLZ01000090.1:1833-2952 GCA_003488325.1 Planctomycetaceae bacterium | reverse complement strand
TCGGATGGCAAGCAGTCGGATGCGGCACCCTCCGATGGCGAGGGGGCGTCGGAGGGGGATGACGAGGCGTCTCGGGCCCGACGCACGGCGCGTCGGCTGGCGGCGGCCGAGCAGCGGATGCGTCAGGCACAGGCACGGCTCGCCGACGCCCGCCGGGCCGACGCGCGTGAGGAGCAGGAGCGGGCGATCGAGGAGCTCGAGAACGCGAGGGCGGAGCTCCAGGAAATCCTCCGGCAGCTGCGGGAGCAGGAGGTCGAGAGGCTTCTCGTCAGGCTCGAGGCACGGGTGCGGGACATGCTGCGCATCGAGAAGGGGCTGGTCACGGAAACCCGCAGGCTCGCCGTGGACCCGCGGCCAACGACCGATCGGTCGCGGCAGCTGGAGGCGGGCCGTCTCGGCCGGGAGCAGGCCGAGGTCGGCACGGCCGCGACTCGTGCACTGGCAGTGGTGCGGGACGACGGCACCGCGGTGGCCGTCCCTCAGGCGCTCGAACAGGTGCGCGACGACGCGGAGCAGGCTGCGTCGCGCCTCGCCCGTGGCGACACGGGTGCCGCCACGACCGGCATCCAGGAGGACATCGTCGCCGGACTCGAGGAACTGCTGGGCGCCCTCGAACGGGCTCGCAGTGATCCGCAGGCCGCGCAGCAGGGCGGAGCAGGGGGGCGCGCTCCTGAGCCGGGGGATCAGCCGCTCGTGGACGCCCTCGCCGAACTCAAGATGCTGCGTTCGCTGCAGGTGCGCGTGAACACGCGCACCGGTCGCTTCGCCCGCCTGCTGGGCGACGGGATCGAGGAGGCGGAGGAACCGGAACTGCGCGAGGCGCTCGGTCGGCTTGCCGACCGGCAGCGGTCCATCGAGCAGGCGGCCCACGACATCGTCACGGGTCGGACGGAGTGAAATCCGCGGCCCGCCGCCGTGTCATCCTGCGTCGTGCACCCGACGGTCGCCGCGTGGTGCCGGCCGGGAGTATCATGTCGGTGGTGGCGCTCGTGTCGCCGTCCGCGGCGTCGGAGGGTCCGGCATGATGAAGCGGTCGATGTGGCGTGGTGGCTGGAATCGTGAAACGACGATGCTGTGGTCCGCCTTCCCTGTCGGGGCGTCGGACGCATGGGTCGCTGG
>DNLZ01000090.1:0-1426 GCA_003488325.1 Planctomycetaceae bacterium | reverse complement strand
GCGATGGCGGAGGATGGGGAGTTCCTCCGCGAGGCGACCTGGGTGATCCCGTCACCGGATGAGATCCGCTCGCGGACGCTCTCGTGGTTGGACGAGTCATCGGCGGGCGTCGATGAGACCGTCCTGCGGAAGGCGATCGCCATCTGGAACGTCGGTGGGCCACCGGAGGATCCACTCGACGCGGTCGTGGAGACGATCGCGCTGGTCGACGCTCGCACCGCCGCGGTCCGGGACGACCCGCCCGGGCAGGCGGAGGGAGCGCTCGCATGGCTCGACGAGCCCGTCGTCACGGCGTTTCATCGCGACGCCGTCAAGCTCTGGCTGGGGCGGGATCTCGTGCGGCGGCGGCGGTTCGACGAGGCGGCGCCACTCCTGGCGGGGCTCGACGTCAAGTCGGCGGTCGATCCGGCGGCGCTCCTCTTCCATCGTGCCGCCTGTGCGCACTGGCTCTTGGAGAGCGACACGGCGATCGAGTCGCTCGACCGGTTGCTGGAGAGGGCCGACTCCATTCCCGTGCGCTACGAGCGGCTCGCGCGGCTGATGCGGCAGGACATCACGGGCCTCGAGGAAGAGTCGCTCGCGCACGTCGCCCGTCGGATGCGCGACGTCACCCGGCGGCTCGACCTCGGCCGGGCCGGTCCCGCCACCCGCCGCGTGCAGGACGGAGTCGTCGCGTCGCTCGATCGCCTCATCGAGCGGATCGAGGAGCAGAACCAGCAGAACCAGGAGGGGCAGGGGGGCGGTGGCGGTGGTGGCGGCAGCGGCGGCGGTGCGGCGCGACCGATGGACGACAGCCGGATCGCCGGTGGCCGAGGTGCGGGCGAGGTGCAGCGCCGCGATCTGGGCGATGACGATGCATGGGGCGCGCTGCCACCCCATGCCCGCGAGGCGGCCCTTCAGCAGATCGGGCGGGAGTTTCCTCCGCACTACCGCGACGTCATCGAACGCTACTTCAAGCGGCTTGCCGCGGGCGCAGAGGACCGCTGATCGATGGCAGACGCGGGTGCATCGTGTCGGACCGTGTTCCGACGTCGCGTCGCCCTGGCCGTGCGCAGCGTCGCGATGCTCGTCGTCGCGTCCCCGTGCACGCTGGCCGACGGGCCCCCGCGCACCGTGAGGATCGAGCGGGCCTCGGGCGGGCCGGTGACCGGGGGACTGCTCCGGATCGATGACGGGTCGGTGCAGATCGAGGTCGATGGACAGGTGGACACGCTGCCCGTCGAGACCGTTCGCACGCTCGTCTTTCCGGACGCCGCCGTCGGCGACACGCACGACGCGGCGGTCGCCGTGACGCTGCTCGACGGGTCACGGCTCACGGGAGACCGCTTCGTCTGGACCGGAGAGACCGCCGCGATCACGCGGGGCGGCGAGGATGCGGTGCTCCCCGCCGATCGCCTGCGCATGGTCGCCTGGCCGGCTCCCGCGG
>DNLZ01000378.1 GCA_003488325.1 Planctomycetaceae bacterium | reverse complement strand
GATCGGCTGCGCCCAGTGCCACGACCATCCGTTCGACTCGTGGACCCAGAAGCAGTTCTACGAGCTCGCCGCCTTCACGGCCGGCACGCGGATGCGCGAGCCCGGCAAGGGGGGCCGCGCCGCGGTCGGAGATGTCGATGCCGCCACGGCGAAGCAGCTGCGGGAACTCCAGCAGACCATCCGCGAAAACATCCGCGCCGGCAGGGCGGACAACGGCCTGCGGCTCTTCGTCGGGGCGAACCTCGCCGGTGTCGGCTTCGCACCCAGGACGCTCGAGCTGCCGCACGACTACCAGTACGACGACGCGAAGCCGCTCGACCCCGTCCGGCCGGCCGTGCTCTGGGGCGACGTGCCGGCCGGAGCGGCCGGCGCGGATGGCCGCACGCAGTTCGCGGCGTGGCTCACCGACCGCGGCAACCGGCAGTTCGCCCGCACGATCGCCAACCGCATGTGGAAGAAGGTCATGGGCGTGGGGCTCGTGGAGCCCGTCGACGATTTCCGCGAGGACCATCCGCCGACGCATCCGGCCCTCCTCGAGCACCTCACCGACCTGGTCCTCGATCTCGACTTCGACCTCCGCGAATACGTGCGCGTGCTCGTCTCGACCGAGACCTGGCGGCGACGGGCGGTGGCCCACGACGCCACGAGCGGCGCGCCGTTTCAGTACGAGGGCCCCGTCCTGCGGCGGATGACCGCGGAGCAGCTCTGGGATTCGATCCTCACGCTGGTCGCCCGGAACGAGTGGGCCTTCCAGCGTCCCACCGCCGATGCCTACGCCGACCGCGCCGGGCTCGCCCTCAACCCGAAGACGACCTACGGCGACGTGGAGGCGGCCTACCGGCGGTTCACCGACACGTATGGCCGGGCGGCCTACCAGCGTCACCTCCAGAAGGAGTACGGCTACCACGGCCAGGTGCTCGTGCGGGCGAGCGAACTGCCGACGCCCCTGCCGCTCGGGCATTTTCTGCGGCAGTTCGGCCAGAGCGATCGCGAGTCGATCGAGGGAGGCCGCACGACGGCCACCGTGCCGCAGATCCTCGCGATGTTCAACGGCCCCATCACGCACGCCATGCTCGAGCGCGGCTCGGTCATCTACGACGAGGTGATGTCGCACCCGACGACCGAGGCGGTGGACGTCGTGTTCCTCGCGGTCCTCTCGCACCGACCGTCCGCGTCCGACCGTGCCGCCGCGCTGCACGAACTCCGGACCGCAACCACGCCGGCCGTCGGCTGTGGCAACCTCATCTGGGCCCTGCTCAACACCCGTGAATTTCTCTTCATCCAGTGACGGGCCGACCATGGGTCGGCCGTTCGCGCGCCGCACGCTGCTCGGCCGCCTCGCGCGGACGGCGTTCGGCGTCGGCCTCGTGCCCGCCCTCGACGCACGGCTCGCCACGGCCGCCGCGCCACGGGCACGGGCCAAGCACATCATCTACCTGATGATGCAGGGCGCGATGAGCCACCTCGACACGTTCGACCCGAAGCCGGGCCGAGACGAGGGGGGTGAGACCAGGGCGATCGCCACGAAGACGCCGGGCGTGCGTTTCGGCGAGCACCTCGAACGGCTCGCGGCCCAATCCGAGCGGCTCGCGGTCATCCGCTCCATGGGCACGGAGACCGGTGCGCACGAACAGGGCGCCTACCTCATGCGGACGGCCTATCCGATGCTGGCGAGCATCCGGCATCCCGCCTTCGGGTCGTGGGCGCTCCACGCGCTCGGCAAGCTCAGCAAGGATCTTCCCGGCTACGTGCTCGTGGGCAACGGCAACAACCATCCCGGCGCGGGCTTCCTGGATCCGGCGGTCACGCCCGTCCCGGTCGCCGACCCATCGGCGGGCCTCGAGAACACGAAGCGACCCGGCTACCTCTCGGAAAAGGACTTCGAGCGGCGGCTCGCCCTCGCCGACCGGATCGACCGCGACTTCAAGCAGCGGCACCGCGGCCCGCAGCTCGAGGCCTACAACCAGCTCTATCGCGACGCCGTGCGGCTCATGGGGAGCGTCGACCTCGAGGCCTTCGACATCGCGCGGGAGAAGCCGGCGGCGCGGGCGCGGTACGGCGACTCGTCCTTCGGGCTCGGCTGCCTGCTCGCGCGGCGGCTCGTCGAGGCGGGCGTGCGATGCGTCGAGGTGGAGCTCGGCGGCTGGGACATGCACCGCGACCTCGCCGACGGCATGTCGGAGAAGGGTCCGGACCTCGATCGTGGCATGAGCGCCCTGCTCGACGACCTCGCCGACCGCGGCCTGCTCGACTCCACGCTCGTCGTGCTCGCCACGGAGTTCGGCCGGACGCCCGTGATGAACGAGAACGCGGGCCGCGACCATCATCCCGCCGTGTTCTCCTGCGTGCTCGCCGGCGCGGGCGTGAAGGGGGGCGTGGTCCACGGCGCCTCCGACGAGCGCGGCCACGCGCCGGCCGCCGACCCCGTGTCGGTCCCTGATTTCAACACGACGATCGCCGCCGCCTGCGGCCTGCCCCACGACGAGGAGTTCGTCGCGCCCAACGGCCGGCCGTTCAAGATCGGCGGGGGCGGCACGCCCGTCGGGGCCGTGCTCGCGGATCCCGCATGAGCGTGCGCGGAAGGTCGGCGTCACCCGGTCCCCCGCGCTGAGCATCCATGGCAAGCAGCCTGTTTCTCCTGCTCGACGACATCGCCTCCGTCCTCGACGACGTGTCGACGATGACGCAGGTGGCCGTCAAGAAGACGGCGGGCGTGCTGGGGGACGACCTGGCCCTGAATGCCAAGCAGGTCACCGGCGTCAACCCGGCCCGCGAGCTGGCCGTCGTCTGGGCGGTGGCACGTGGGTCCGCGCTCAACAAGGCGATCCTGGTCCCGGCGGCGCTCGCCGTGAGCTGGCTCGCGCCGTGGGCCGTGACACCCTTGCTGATGGCCGGCGGCGCCTACCTGTGCTTCGAGGGAGCGGAGAAGATCCTGCACCACCTCACGCACCGCCGCGGGCACGCGCCTCACCCCGCGGAAAGCGCTCGCGATGCGGGGAGCAGCCATGCGGTCGTTCGTCCCGGCAACGAGTCGGAGCGGGTCTCCGGCGCGATCCGGACCGACTTCATCCTCTCCGCCGAGATCATCGTCATCACGCTCGGCGTCGTCGCCAGCCAGCCCCTCGTCACCCAGGTGGGCGTGCTCGTCGCCATCTCGGCGGCGATGACGATCGGCGTCTACGGCCTGGTGGCGGCGATCGTGAAACTCGACGATCTCGGCGCCTGGCTCGCGACGCGACGCGCTCCCGTCGCGGCCGCGTTGGGCCGTGCGATCGTCGCGTCGGCCCCGTGGCTCATGCGGGCCCTCTCGATCGCGGGCACGATCGCCATGTTCCTCGTCGGCGGCGGCATCATCGCCCACGGCATTCCCGTCGTGCATCACGCCGTCGCCGATCTCGCCGGCCCGGCGTGCGGCCTGGCGGGGCCGTGGGCGGCCGTTCTTTCCCTCGTCGCCGAGGGGGCGATCGGGCTCGGCGTCGGGCTGGCGCTCGCGGGCGTGGTGGAGCCGGCGCGTCGACTCGTCGGCGGCGGGTCAGGGGCGTGATCGGATCGTCAAGAAGTAGTGGAACGAGTCGGCGAGCGCCAGCCAGCTCGCCTCGATGACGTTCTCGCTCACCCCGACGGTGCCCCAGACCTGTTCGCCGTCGGTGCTCTCGATCGACACGCGCACCTTCGCCGCGGTGCCCTCCTGCGCATTGATCACCCTCACCTTGTAGTCGAGCAGGTGCATCCGCGCGAGCGCGGGATAGACCGGTTCGAGCGCCTTCCGCAGCGCCGCGTCGAGGGCGTTGACCGGCCCGTCTCCCTCGGCGACCTCGTGCCGCACCGACCCGGCCGCCTGACCGTCCACCCGCAGCTTCACCGTCGCCAGCGTGCGGATGTCCCCATCGCCACGGCTCTCGACGTCGACGTTGTAGCTGTCTCGCGAAAAGAGCGGCCGGAACGTGCCGGCACAGCGGTCCACGAGCAGGTCGAAGGAGGCGCCCGCCGCCTCGAACTGCCAGCCCTCGTTCTCGAGGCGGCACACCTCGGCGAGCACCGCGTCGAGCAGCTTCCGATCGTCATGCACGTCGGGCCGCGTCACGAGGGCGGCGATGTTCGACCGTCCCGACAGCTCGCTGACGAGCACGCGGCGGGAGTTGCCCACCGCCTCGGGCGTGATGTGCTCGTAGCTCGACGCCGCCTTGCTGACGGCGTGCACGTGCATGCCGCCCTTGTGGGCGAACGCGCTCGACCCCACGAACGGCTGGCTCGGACGGTAGGTCATGTTCGCCGCCTCGTAGACGAATCGCGACAGCTCGGTGAGGTGGGCGGTCCCCGGTCCCTCCGCGCCCCCGCCACCGAGCACGGCGTGACCGGGCAGCTTGAGCGCGAGGTTCGCGACCACGGAGATCAGGTCGGCGTTGCCGCACCGCTCGCCGATGCCGTTGATCGTGCCCTGCACCTGGGTCGCACCGGCAGCGACCGCGGCGAGCGAGTTCGCCACCGCCAGATCGCAGTCGTTGTGGCAGT
>DNLZ01000373.1:5106-5416 GCA_003488325.1 Planctomycetaceae bacterium | reverse complement strand
GGCCGGAGCTCGACGCGATCCGGCATGCCCAGGAGCGTCGCGAGCCGTCCCCACCCCGCCTCACGCGGCACGGAGGTGCGCATCTCGAGCAGGCGACGGCGTCCCGCGGGCAGCCGGGGCAGATCGAAGACGAGCGAGTCCTCGCCCCGACTCGTCGCCGAGAGGGGGACTCCATCGAGCGTCACGTCGCACTCCACGCCGTCCGCATCGCGACAGGGCAGGTCGAGCACGACGCGCTCGCCCGCGCCCACGAGCACGCAGGCGTGCATGTCCTCGCGCCGATCCGCCAGCAGGCGGGTCTGCAACCACG
>DNLZ01000373.1:0-4784 GCA_003488325.1 Planctomycetaceae bacterium | reverse complement strand
GCCTCGACGACGGTGCCGCCGGTGCTCACCCGCGGCCGCGAGACGAGCGCCAGGGGCACCATGTCCTCTCTCCGGGCGGCCACCCAGCTGCGGAGTGCGTCGTCGCGTCCGCTGTCGCGGCGCCAGGCGTCGCCCCGGACGTCGATGGCCAGGGTTTCGGACGGATCGATCGTGACGGTCTGCCGATCGATCCTCGCGCCGAGCGGGAGCACGAGAGGCAGGTCCGCGGCCACCGTCGTCTGCGGGCCGACCGGAGGCGTCGGAAGCCGATAGCGGACCGTCAGCTCACCCGTGCCGAGAAGCGGCATGGCGAGGATCGCCCGCACCGTGCGGAACGCCCCGCGCGGCCCGTCGCCCGCCCCGGGCTCGCTCAATTCGATCGGGTCGAGCCGCAGGTCCTCCTGCCGCAGCTCCAGCGTGCCGGCCGACGCGATCGCCTCGGGCACCGAGAGTTCGACGTACTCGAGCGGCACGTGCACGACCTCGAGGCGGATGGTCTCGGCCACGGTCATCTCCGGAGACTCGACCTCGACCTGCGCCGCCACGACCGCGTCGACACGCCGCGAGAGAAAGCGGCGGGTTCCGGAAAAGCTGCCCTCGCCGGCGTCGAGCCGATACACGAACGCCGTGCGATCGGCATCGCCACGCGCCTGCCCCCCCGCTGCCTGACGCATCAGTCCGGTGCCGGTGAGCGGGTCGGGCAGGATCTCGATGTCACTGTCGGCGGAGATGAGGACGGTGGCGGGACCCACGAGATCCGCCTTCGGCTGCGGCAGCGTCCAGGCGAGCCTGCTCTCGGCGCGGTCGATGGTGCGGCTGGCCCGGACGTCGAGCACCGCGTCGCCGGCGAGCGCCTGGAGAAACGGAATCGTGACCCGGCCGCCCTCGACCATCACGGCGGTCGTGTCGACCAGACCGGGAGGACCGACGTCGTCGACCCCCCAGGCCGGATCGATCGCGAGCGTGACGCCGGTCACCGGCGCGCCGCGTGCGGCAACCCGCAGCCGCGCGAGCAGGCCGATGCGGGTCGCGCCCACCTCGTAGCGATATTCGGGCTCGATCACGACGCGGCTGCGACGCGGCTGCACCCGCACCGGCAGCGATGCGGGCTGGGAGTCGTAGGCGAAGGCCGCGATGAACCCCGGCCGCCGTGCGGCCGGCGGCGGATCGACGCGCCGCAGCGTCGGAACATCGCCCCATTCGGCCCGCCAGTCCCCCTCCACGACGAGGCTGACGCGGCCCCACTGCCGCCACGCCGCCACCTGCGCGACGGTGAAGCCGATCGCCTCGAAGGCAGATCCGTTCGACGGGTCGATCGGCCGCTCGCACTCCAGCTCGATCGTGGCGCTGCCGTCCGGATTTCGGTCAATCCCCACGTCCACGTGGGGATTCGCCTCCGAGCCACCGCGCGCGAGCAGCGTGGCGGTGCCACGCACCGCGCGGAGGGTCGTGCGCGGCGGGAGGGCGACCCGCACCTGGCTCGTGTCGGGCCCGAGGTTTTCGAGCGACACGGTGGCCTCGATGAACGCGTTGCGACCGTCGACGCGCACCACGCTCTCGACGGCGGCCTGCGGCACCGCGTTCCACGACGCGACGCCGCTGCCGCGCTCGGCGAGCCGGATGCGGACCGGTCCTGCGACGCCCGTGATCGATGCGACACTCCCCTGCTCCTCCGGCCGCACGACGACCCGTCGCGGCGGCGGCGGCTGCACGGTGACCTCGGGATCGTCGCTCGGAGAGCGCACCTCGACGACCGTGGTGTTGGATGGCGGCAGTTCGAGGGCCACCGCCGTGGAGCGGTCGTCGATCTCCGCGGCCACTCGGCCTTCGAGCACCAGCGTGTGCGAAACATCCCCCTCCGCGTCGAGCGGGGCGTCGAACCAGGCGCGGTAGCCGGCGCGATCCGGCAGCGTGTCGACCAGCATCCGGCCCGGGCCATCGTGCCGCGCCGGCGCCGTGAGCAGCAGGCCCGCGAGATCCAGCGGGACGTGCACCCAGCCGGCCCGCGTCTGCCGGACGGTGCACTCGACCGTCACCGGGCACGCGGCCGCATCGATCGCCCCGAGGTCGATCCGCACCGTGACGCTCTCGAGGACGGCAGCCGGGGGCCGCACCGCACCCGGCAGTCCCTCCTGCATCCGGAACAGCTCGACGAAGTCGCTGTAGCGAAACCCCGGCACCGGCACGAGACGGCCGGCGTCATCCTGCAGATAGAAGATCTGCGGACCGACCTCGGTCACCCGCGGGACGTCCCCGGCCGCAGCCGGGACCGCCGCGGGGACCGGAGCGGTGGCGGGAGGATCCTGACCAGCCGCCACGCCGGCGAACACGCATGACGCCACTGCAAGCGCGACCACGCCGAGGCGGACGAGATTCCACGACGGCTCCGGGCGTCGGCGCGGGCGGCGCGCATCGCGATCCCGAGGACGGGCGGCCGGGTTGCGGGGGCGGAGGGCCATGCGTGCTCGATCGCCGCTGATGGACGGGTTCGGTGCCGGGGACGATGCCATGTGGCATCGCACGCGCCGTGTCCCGCTCCCCGTGACGGCGCCGACGACCCGTATCGAAGACTACCGCACGATCGTGCGCGACGCGCACACCTTCCGTAGTGTCCGCGGCCGGCATGATCCCCACAACCGGCACGATCGACACACCCGCGGCGGGGCGTGGAAACGGGCGTATTCCGCCGATCGGTGTCCGACCCCCTCTCCGCGCGACGTCACCGGAGCATGCCGCGCAGCGACGTGAGCAGGTCTGGCGTGCAGGCGGCGATGAGCGCCGGGTCGTCGAGCGGCGGCGTCTCGCCGCACGGTGTGCCTGCCACGAACGGCCCGACGACTCCGCCGGCCTCCCGCACGAGCAGCATTCCCGCGGCCACGTCCCAGCAGGCGATCCTGCGCACCCAGAACGCGTGCAGCCTTCCGCAGGCGAGCCAGGCGAGGTTGAGCGCCGTGGAGCCGGTGCGGCGCACCGAATGGAGGTGCGGCAGCACCGCGAGGAAGTCGGCGACCGCGGGTGCATCCGGCGTGACGCGTGGCGGAAAACTGACCGCCGCGATCGCATCGCCGGGGTCCGTCGCGGTGGCGACGCGCACCGGCCGCCCGTCGAGCGAGGCGCCCGCGCCACGGCGCGCGGAAAAGCACTCGTCGCGGATCGGATCGTAGATCGTGCCCACGAGCAGGTCGTCCGCATCCGCGAGCGCCACCGACACGCAGTACGCGGGAAACCCGTGCACGTAGTTGCTCGTGCCATCGAGCGGATCCACGATCCAGCGCACGCCCGTGCCGGAGTGTCCCGCGTGCCCCGACGCGGGCCGCGGACCGCCGCCGTCGTCCTCCTCGCCGATGAAGCCGTAGTCTGGGAACGCCTCGCGCAGCAGTCCGCGGATCTCCCGTTGCGCCGCGTGGTCGGCCTCCGTGACCAGATCGCGCGGTCCCTTCTGGGACACGCTGAAGCGGCCGACCCACTCGCGGAGCACGCGGCCGCCGGCGCGGGCGGCCTTCTCGCAGGCGGCGGCGTGCTCCGGTGTGGCGGTGATCGGCATCGGAGGATCGGGTCGTGGGGCCGGCGGCGACGAAGTGGCCGCGAGTCTACCCGTGTGCATCCGCTCGCGCGCACTCCCGCCGCAGCGCGTCGCCCCGTGCGGGCGGTATCATGCGGTCGTTGCGGCGCGTCCGCGTCCGCTCGCCTCGCCCGAGCCTCCCATGCCGCCCGATCTCGCCCGCGCCGACTGGACCATCACCGACTCCCGCGCGGTGCTCGTCACCCCGCGATCCCGGTGCGGCGCGGTGCATATCGACCTCGGCCGGCCCGAAGACGGGCTCGAAGTCGGCGCGACGCGTGCCGCAGGTGACCGTGTCCTCGGGCTCGACCTCGGAGGTGCGGTGCGGCTTGCCGACGCCTGGGCGCGTGGGGGTGACCTGACGGCCGTCTACGAGACCATCGATGCCCGGCAGGTGCGGGCGACGGCGATGTGGCGCGGGATCGGCGACGCGGTCGGTGCCGACGACGATGTCGCCGCGTGGGAGGTGATCGTGTCGGCGCAGACGGCGCTCCTGCAGAGCGACGCGGCGCTGGCCGTCACCGGCGACGTGCTCGCGACGACGATCCTGTATCCCGCCGGGGGCCGCGCCTCGCCCGGTGCCGACCGGCCCTGGCGCGCATCCACCTCCGACGGGCCCGCGACCGCGCGGGCGATCCTCGTCCGCCGTGCGACCGCGACCGGAACCGCGGCGTCGAGCGTGGTCGTCGCGTTGCACGATGAGCATGGGGACGCGATCGCGACGCGCATCGAAGACGGGCACGCGCGCATCGCCTGTCGCCTGTTCCGCGAGACGCTCGAGAAGGGCGTGCTCCTCCGCAGTCGCGTCGTGGCCGCGATCGGGCCCGCGGACGACGACACCACGTGGGCCAGTCGCCTCGTCGACCGCTTCGCCGCCCTCCCACCGATGCTCGACACCTGACGCCCCACGGCCTGGCGACGGCGTGCACGCGGCCCTCCGCGGCGCGGTTCGGCGGGATTTTTGGCGTGGCGGTGAGCGGCGGGAGATGGGTACAGTGCCCCCATCTCCCCTGCGTTCCGGCCGCCATGGATGGGCTCGGCCGCCCGACCTGCGTGGCGTCGGCGCCTCGAACCGATGGAGCGGCACTGGCGTGGCAGACCTCGTCTTCGCATTCGACCCGGCGATCGACCGCCCGATCCCGTCCCCCGACGCGCTGCCCGCGGCCCTCGCCACGACGCTCGCACGCGCCCCGCTCGACGCGCTCGGCGCGGCGTTCGCCGA
>DNLZ01000006.1:2860-7341 GCA_003488325.1 Planctomycetaceae bacterium | reverse complement strand
GTGCTGCTCGGCACGGGCGTCGCGGTCGCGGCAGCGGCGTGGCCGGCCCGACGCGCCGCGGAGATCGATCCGCTCGAGGGGCTCGGGCAGGCGCCACCGCCGCCGGAACGCGGCGTGTCGTGGCGGTATCTGGCCATCGTGCTCGGCCTCGCGCTGGTCGCCGGGGGCGTGCTCCTGCTCATGCTCGCCGAGGTGCTGCCGGCGCAGGCGGCCGTCCCCGGTGGCATCGCGCTCACACTCGCGTTCGTGGCGGTCACGCCGCTCGCGCTGCCGCTCCTCGTGCGCGGCCTCGGCTGGCTCGTGCCGCGGGCGTGGCGGATCGAAGGGGCACTCGCCGAGGATCACATCCTGCGGCAGCCGGTGCGCACCGCGCTCACGACGGGGGTGCTCGTGCTCGCGGTGAGCAACGGTGTGGGGCTCGGCCACGCGATTCGTGACAACGTCGACGACCTGCTCGGATGGTACGCCCGCATGATGCAGGCCGACTGGCTGCTCACGAGAGCCGGAGCCCTCGGCATCGCACCCGACCGTGAGGGGGCCGATCCGCGCGCGGCTGAAGCCGCGGTGCGGGCGCTCGAGGGCGTGCGGCGCGTCGAAGGGATCGGCGTGGCGGCGGGCAAGGTGGCCGGATCACCGTGCGTGATCGTCGCCCGGGACCTCGATCCTGACGCGCCGCTCCCACTCGTTCCGGCCGAGGGCACCGCGGCGGACCTGCGGGCGGCGCTCGACCGCGGCGAGGCGGCGGCGGGGACGATGCTCGCACGTCGCACCGGCATCCAGCCGGGCGACGAGGTCGTCGTGGAGGCGTTCGGTCGGTCCGTCACCGTCCGCGTCGCCGCACTCGTGGTCGATTACACCTCGGGCGGGTCGTCGCTCCACGTGCGGCGCGATGTGGGTACGCGGCTCTTCGGCATGGAGGCGGCCGACATCCTGCTCGTCACCGCCGAGCCGGGCCGGGCGGCGACGCTGGCGGAGCCGCTCGCGGAGATCGCCCGCGAGTCGTCGCTGCTCGTGCGCTCGTTCGGCGACGTGACGGCGTTCGTCGACACGCTCGTGCGCGGCGTCGTGCGGTCGCTTCAGGCGATCCTCGGACTCGGCTTCGTGGTCGGCAGCCTCGGCGTGGCCAACACCGTCACGATGAGCGTGCTCGAGAAGCGCCGCGCGCTCGGCCTCCTGCGGGCCGTCGGCATGAGCAGCGGCCGGGTGACGCGGATGGTGGTGCTCGAGAGCGTGCTGCTGGGTGCCGCCGGCGGGATCACGGGGATGCTCGCGGGGGTCACGACGGCGCTCTTCATCCAGCTGGCCAGTCAGCCGATGCTCGGCCACCCGATCCGCTTCTCGCTGCGGCCGAGCGTGCTCGTGGGCAACCTCATCGCGGCCCTCGTCGTCACCGCGCTGGCCGCGTGGCTGCCGGCCCGGCGCGCCGTGCGGATGGAACTCCTCGAGGCCATCGCGGCCGAGTGAGGGCCCTCGCCCGTCTGGACCGCACCCCTCTGCGGGGCCTGGGCAAGGTGCGCAAGGAACGTGCCTCGCCGTACCAGGCCTCGCGGCTTGCGAAGATGAAGCGGCTGGCACGACTTTTCCGATGACACCGGTGACGCGGCCGCGTTCCCGCCATGGGTCCCGCTCCGCTCCGGAGGCCTCGGGCGTGGGTGCCGAATCGACATCGCGATTCGTGACGGCCGTGCTCACGTGGGCCGTGATCGGCACTCTCGGCACCATGTCCGCCCAGGGCCAGCAGGACCCGGCGGACTCGCGGCGCACGGCGATCATCGAGTTCCCGAACCTGGGGCCGATTCCCGGATCCACCGCGCCCGCGCTCGGTCCCGGCCCCGGAGCCCTCGCCCCCAGCATGGATCCGGAAGGGATCGGCACGGCGATCCCGGGGATCCTCGGTGGCAAGCGCCGCACCGGCATCCTGCCTCGCGGCGGACCGTCCGGCGCCTCGGCATCGACGCTCGCCGCGGCACGGGGCATGAACGTCCCCGAGGCTCTTCCCGCGCCGGCGGCACTCGCCGCGGCGGCACCGCCCGTGGCGATCGACTCGTCACTCCTGCGGGACGAGGGTCCGACGGACGGCCTCACGCTCGACGCGGCGATCGAGCGGACGATGGTCGCCAACCTCGACATCCGCGCGCTGCGCCACGAGCTCACGCAGGCCGATGCCGACATCCTGACGGCGGGACTGCGGACCAACCCGCTCGTCTACATGGATTCGCAGTTCATCCCGTACGGCTCGTTCAGCGAGGCACGGCCCGGCGGCCCGACGCAGTACGACCTCAACATCACCTACCCGATCGACGTGGCCGGCAAGCGACGGGCACGGACGGTGGTGGCACGCATGGCCCGCACCGTGCTCGAGGCGCAGTTCCAGGACGTGTCGCGCCGGCAGATCGACACCGTCTGTCGCGCCTTCGTCAACCTGCAGGCGGCCCGCATCGACGCCCTCGCCGCGGCCGCCGCCGTGCGCCGTCAGGAGGCCTTCCTCGCCGAGTGTCGTCGGGCGATGGATCCCGCCGTCCCGCGCACCGCCGACGCGCTCGACCACCTGTCCTTCGCCCTGGCCCGCTCCCGCACCGTGCTCGGCGAGGCCGCCGAGGCCTACGACGACGCACGGGAAGGGCTCGGCGTGCTGCTCAACCTCCCGCTCGAGGAGACGACGCGCGTGGAGCCGCGCGGGCCCCTGCAGAGCCAGATCCCGCCCCCGCCCCCTGTCGACCGGCTCGTCGAACTGGCGCTGCGGTGCCGTCCCGACCTGCGCGCCGCCCGGCTGGGGATCGACCGCGCCGGCGCGGAGATCGCGCTCCAGCGGGCGAACCGCGTCGACGACGTCTTCCTCTTCTACGACCCGATCACGATCCAGGACAACAGCCCGTTCGGCAGACAGAGCGCGAGTTCGTGGGCCGTCGGCCTGACGTTCGCGATGCCGATCTTCAACCGGAACCAGGGCAACATCGCCCGCGCGGAGAGCAACCTCGCGCAGACCCGGCTCGAGATGGAGGCGATCGAACGACGGGTCGCGGCCGAGGTGCGGCTGGCGGAGCGGGAATACCGGCGCTCCGTCGCGGCCCTCGAGGAATTGGAACGGGATGTCGTGCCGCGTGCCTCCGCGCTCACCCGGCGCAAGACGGCCGAGTTCGCGGCGGGCACGATCGGCGTCGACGACTACCAGACGCACCTCGACGCGGCCGGCGAGGTGGGGCAGAGCCTCCGTGACGCGCTCGTGCGTCACCGCAGGGCGGCATTCGACGTCAATGCCGCCGTCGGCCTGCGGATCCTGCCGTGAGGGGCGCGCCCCGCGACGGTGGCCGTCAGAAACCGGATCACTTCCGTCGTTCCGCGAACGCCCAGAGCCCGCCGGCACCGCCGCCCCGCGCGTTGCCCGCGCGTCCGAGGGCCCGGTTGACCACCCGCGACCACCCGACGATCGAGTTCCATTCCGTGTAGAGGGACACCTCCGCCATCTCCTGCGACGCCGTCGTGGGGAAGTAGATCGACATGCCGCTGGTCTGTCGCTCGTCGGACATCCTCGCGAACACGGCCTCGCCGATCGCGGACACCACCGCTGCGGCGGCGGAGCGCGCGTCGGCGCCGAACGTGCTCGTCGTGGAGACCCGCTCCATGAGCTGCCCGAGGTCGACGTACTGCGGAAATTCGAAGCGGGTCACCTGCCCGACGAGCGCCCGCAGCCGCGACCACTGCGCGTCGCTGAACCCGGTCGTCGAGTCCGCGAAGGCCTTGATCGCGGTGGCCACGGCGGTCATGCCGGCGGACGAGACGGCGGCGAACGTCGAGGCACCATCGGTGCCGTACTGCGTCGTGAAGCTGTCCACGACGCCCCGGGCGAGCATCTCGGGCGTCACGGCGGCGGGCGTCGATTGGAGTGTCGCGAAGGCGGTCTTGTAGTCGTAGCCCGGCCCGCTGATCACCTCCTCGGAGGCGACCTGGACGGGTGCGACGGCGCGCAGTTCATAAAACTGCTCGACGTTCCCCATGAGGCACGCGTCGTAGAGCAGGGCCGACGGGCTCATGCCCGCATCGCCGATCGCCTTGCGCAGCTCCTGCACCGTGATGCTGTCATAGCCGCTCTCGTCGTCGAAGTTGACGCCCGACAGCCCGCCGCCGTGATCCCACAGCACCAAGCCGTACCGCGTGGCGGGACGCACCTCCATCGTCCACGTGAGGAAGCCCTTCAGCACGGCCGGGTCGCCCGAGTTCTGCTCGGGAAGGATCTGGAATTCGGTGGCGATCGCTCCGAGGTTCGTGTCCGGAGCGATCACGGCCCGTCCGGCCGTGTCCCATGCGGCCTGCGAGCCGGTCGGGAACGACTTGCCCCGCCACTGGTCCCAGAACACGGTGATCGCCGCGCCCGGCGCGAATCGACTGACGGCGAGTTCCATCTCGTTGATGTCGTCGAAGGCGAAGTCGGCGAGGTCCGTACTCGTCATGTAGACGGCGATCGTCCAGTCGCCGACCGGGTT
>DNLZ01000006.1:0-2482 GCA_003488325.1 Planctomycetaceae bacterium | reverse complement strand
CGGGGGATCGACCACGACGCCCTGATTGAAGCGAACGGCATAGTCCGGGTTCGCGGCCCCACGATATCCGTAGACCCTGAGGAAATACGTGCCGGCCGGACGACCGGCGAGACTGAGTCGCTCCGTGTCGTCCACGCCCGCAGCGATCGCAAGCCGGCGTCCCGACGCGTCGAGCAACTGGGCGTCGATGTCACCGAGCGCCGCGTCGAACGACACGACGATGTCGCTCGTGTCCGTCCCGGGAGAGGGAAGCGTGAACCGGAAGAAGTCGACGTCCCGACGGCCGAGTGTCAGGCCCGTCACCTCGCTCGTCGCCACCACGTCACCGAGGTTCGTGGCGGAGGCCCTCGTGTTGTTGCGCTCGAAACGGTCGGCTGCCACCGCGGCCCGGGTGGAGCCGGAGCGGATCGCCGACGTGAGCGTGTAGGAGGGATTCGACGCGCCCCCGTAGCCGTAGACCTCCACGAAATAAGTGCCGGGCGCAAGACCCTCCACCAGAATCGTCTCGCGATCGGTGGTGCCCTCGCTCCGCGCCAGGACCCGCCCCGACGATCCACGGAGCACCAGGTCGAGATCGCCGAGCGCGGTGTCGAAGTCGAGCGCGATGTTCGAGCCGGCCCGCGCGGGACCGTCGAGCTGGAACGAGAAAAAGTCGGCCGCGTCCGCCATCACGCCGCTGAACGAGGCGTTTTCGGGCTGCGTGATCGGCGTGGCGACGCCACGCGCGGGAGCGTCGTCGTCCTCGCGGGCGTCATCCTGGAGCGCCGCGCGAATCGCCACGTCGTACGGACCGACGGTCGCCGTGTCGAAGCTCGTCACCGCCAGCGTGTACCTTCGGCCGGCGATCAACGGCAGCGTGAGCCGGCCCGAGGAGTCGCTCGGCGAGACGTCATCGGCCGAAGCGAGTCGCACACCCGTCGTGGTGTCATAGACCGCGATGACCGGGTCCATCCACGAGTTTCTCCAGGCCGTCACGCCGACCTCGTATTCGAAGTCCCATTGCGGCGTGAAGCCATAGAGCCTCACCTCACTGCCGACATTCACGTCGTCGGTGGCCGCGACCTGCCGCACGTCGAAGGCGAGCGCCGTGGCATCGATCACCTGCGACGTGCTCGCCCGGAGGTCGGCGAGCGTCGGCAGCAGATCGGCCGCGGCCATCGCCAAGCGGGGCTCGAGGCCCTCGAGCCGCGCGGAGAACGCGTGGCGGCGGGCGGCGGTGTCAGTCCGACGCCGCCGTGCACCGAAAGTGAGTCGCGACCGCCTCGTCATAGAACCCCCGGGAGCGAAGACTTCGACCACCAGAACCCCGGACGCTACCACGCCGACCACCGCCGGGTCCACGTTTGGGTCTACCGCTCCATCTCAGCCCGGGCAGCCCGCAGGTATTTCGCGTCGGCGGATCCGAACGCGTCGAGGCCGTCGTCACCGGAGTCGAGGATGGCGAGGTCGGCTTTCATCTCGACCCAAGCCTGCCGGAACTGCTCCTTGACGGAGGTGCAGCCCACCACGGAGAGGGACAGAAGGCAGGCTGCGACGAGTGGCGATCTCGCGGGGCACATGGCGCGGAAAGTAGGTTCGTGGACAGTCGTCCGTCAACGGCGATAGCCTGCGGCCTCACCCCCTGCCGGGCAGTTCACCCATGCCATCCCCTGCCCCACACGGGGCGTGGCTCGGGTCCGTGGTTCCTGCTTGGTTTTGGGCAGGTGGCACGACCGAAAGGGACTCCATGGCTTTCCCATCCCGCTGTCTGACGGCTGCCCTTCTGACCCTCCTGCTGACGCACTCGGTCGCAGGGCACGTGGCCTCGGCCCAGCAGGCCACAGCCGAGCCGACGAATGCCGCCGAGGCCGCCGCCAAGAAGCAGGCCGAGGACGCTGCCATCGACGAGCAATACCAGGCACTCGTCGCAACCCTGTCTCCCCAGGAGCAGGCGTGGGAGACGTCCCTCCAGGAACATCTCGGCGCGTTCTATCTGCCGATCCACAAGCGCGAGAGGATCGCGGGAAGAAGCAGCGCCTGGGACTTCGTGCGCGATGATCCAAGCCTGCCGCGCGTGCTGCTCATCGGCGACTCGGTGTCACGGGGCTATACGCAGGCCACGAGAAAGGCCCTCGCCGGCAAGGCCAACGTGCATCGTGCCCCGGCGAACTGCGGCCCGACGGCCTCTGGCATCAGGAACATCGACGCCTGGCTCGTCAGTGCCCCCGGCGGCGGCACGTGGGACGTGATCCACTTCAACTTCGGGATCCACGACCGCAACACGCCTGTGGCCGACTCCATGGCGAGGCTCGAGCAGCTGGTCGAGCGCATGAAGCAGACGGGGGCGACGCTCGTGTGGGCGACGACGACCCCGATTCCGGACGACCCCGAGAAAAAACAGACCGCGGCCTCGATCATCGAGCGCAACGCCGCCGCTGCCACGGTCATGCAGCAGCACGGCGTCGCCGTGGATGATCTGTACACGTTCATCGCGCCGCACCTG
>DNLZ01000295.1 GCA_003488325.1 Planctomycetaceae bacterium | reverse complement strand
CAAAGCTATCGCCCGCGGGCAGTCGCCGCTGGAGCCGACTGACGACGGCGGCCAACATGTGCGTGCTTCAGTCTCGTTCAATTGTCCCCGACTCCTCCGCCAGCCTCCGGCACCTGACTGACGCATGGGACGCGTCAACGCGGCGACCGCCAACCTCACTCCCCGAAGACGCAGTGTCTCGCCAATCGGCTCCCTTCGCCCCTGGGGGCACGGATACCTTGGGGCGGTTTCCGGCCGGCCAAGGTCGCATGCGGCGGGACTGCTACGATAGTTGTCCTACCACCCCCCGCCTCTCCCCCTCTCGAGGCCACTCATGCACCTGCCCGCCTGGCGTTTCGGCAAGCCCTACGAGTCGCTCGAACGTGAGACGCTCGTCCACTTCCTCACCGGCGAACCGGTCGCCGAGGTGAGCCAGGTCGGCGGCGCGATCGTGGGCCGCGATCTGCAGAAGTCCGCCAACGCCCGCCGCGCGCTCCTCGCGATCGAGCCGGAGGAGATCGTCGAGCGGCTGCAGACGGCGGGCAATCTCTACGCGCACGGCACGGTCACCGTCGGTGACACGAAGCAGGCACCCGAGGACTTCGTGAAGCAGCAGTCGGCGACCACCGGCCTGCCCGAGTCGCTCTGCCGCGCCAACATGCAGAAGAACATGTTCGTGCTCTCGAACATGGACCGCATCCTCGACGCGCTGTCGCGTGGCCTCGATCCGGCGATCCTGTGGAGGGGCCACGGCGTGGAGCATCGCGGCGTCACCGTGAGCTACCAGGCCCAGTCGCCGGTGCTCGGCCTCGTGCTGCCCTCCAACTCTCCCGGCGTGCACACACTCTGGCTGCCGGTGATCGCGCTGGGCGTCGGCCTCGTCATGAAGCCGGGCAGCCAGGAGCCGTGGACGCCCTACCGCATGGCCGCCTGCATGGTCGAGGCGGGGATTCCGTCCGAGGCGATCGGGCTCTATCCGGGTGCGACCGACGTGGGTGCGGGCATCCTGGCGGCCTGCCGTCGCAGCATGATCTTCGGCAGCGCCAAGACGGTCGAGCAGTACCGTGCCAACCCCAACGTGCAGGTGCACGGGCCCGGCTTCTCGAAGATCATCCTCGGCGACGACTGCGTCGACGACTGGGAGCGGTACGTCGACGTCATGGCGGAGAGCGTCGCGATCAACAGCGGCCGTGGCTGCATCAACGCGTCGGCGATCTATGCGAGCCGGCACACCAAGGAGATCGCGGCGGCGCTCGCCGCGCGGCTCGGCCCGACCGAAGTCAAGCCGCCGGACGACCCCGATGCGAAGCTCGCGGCGTTCACGATCCCCGGGGCGGCCAAGGCGATCTGGGGACAGATCGAGGGGCTGCTCAAGGCGCCGGGCGTGACCGATGCGACGGCGTCGTACGGTCCGCGCTTCGTCGAGCACGAGCGCTGCGGCTGGCTGCGTCCCGTGGTCGCCCACTGCACGAGCCCGGAGCCGGAGATCGCGAGGGCGGAGTACATGTTTCCCTTCGTGAGCGTGGTCGAATGCCCGCAGGACAGGGTGCTCGACGCCATCGGGCCGACGCTCGTCGGCACGGCGATCACGGAGGACGAGGCGTTTCGCGAGCGGCTGATCGCCTGTACCCACATCGATCGGCTCAACCTCGGCCCGGTGCCCACGACGAAGCTCGACTGGCTCCAGCCCCACGAGGGCAACATCATCGACTTCCTCTATCGCTCGCGGGCCCTCCAGGTCGCCGGGGTCGGTGCCAAGGCCGACGGGGCGAAACCACACGCCGTGTCCGCGGCGACGTGACGTCTCAGGTCGGACGCGCCGTGGTCGTCCGCGTCCCGACCGCAGCCCGGCGGACCGCGATGCGGGATGGCATCCCGGCGATCCGCAGGGCGCGATCCCGCGGGGCCATCCCATGACGCCGCCGAGCAGTGCCGCCACCTTCGAGTTTCATGCCGCGACCCGGCTCGTGGTCGGCGCGGGCACCCTCGGCCGACTCGGGACGCTGGCTCGCGAACTCGGTGCGACGCGAGCCCTCGTCACGAGCGACCCCGGCATCGTCCGCTGCGGCCACGCCGCGGCCGGCATCGCCGTGCTCGAGGCGCAGGGCATCGCGACCGCCCTCTTCGATGCCTTCTGCGAAAACCCCTCCACCACCGCCGTCGAGGCGGGCGCGGCGCTGGCCCGCGCGTTTCGCCCTGACCTCATCGTGGGCCTCGGCGGGGGCAGTTCGATGGACTGCGCGAAGGGCATCAACTTCCTCGTGTCGTGCGGCGGACGCATGCAGGACTATCGTGGCCGCGGCACCGCCACGGGCCCGATGCTGCCCTCCATCGCCGTGCCCACCACCGCGGGCACCGGCAGCGAGACCCAGTCGTTCGCGCTCATCACCGATGCCGACACCGGCATGAAGCTCGCGTGCGGAGACCCGCGGGCCGCGTTCCGGGTCGCCATCCTCGACGTGGAGCTGACGCTCACGCAGCCGCGGATGGTCGCCGCCCTGACCGGTGTGGATGCGATCGCCCACGCCGTCGAAAGCCACGTGAGCCGGGCGGCCACACCGGCATCACGGGCGTTCTCGCGCGAGGCGTGGCGGCTGCTGGCCCACCATCTGCCCCGCGTCTTCGCCGATGGACACGATCTCGAGGCTCGCGCCGCCGTGCAGCTCGGTGCAGCCTGGGCCGGCCTGGCCATCGAAAACTCGATGCTCGGCGCCGCCCATGCGCTCGCCAATCCGCTCACGGCCGCGCACGACGTGGTCCACGGACAGGCGGTCGGTCTCATGCTGCCGCATGTCGTGCGCTACAACGAGCTGGCGTGCGGGTCGGACTATGCGGCGCTGCTCGATGCCATCGGCATCGAGGCGGCTCCCAACGCGGCGGGGGGCCGGCTCGCCGCCTGGCTCGACGGGCTGCTCGTCGAGGCCGGCCTGCACCGGTCGCTCGAGTCGCTCGGCATCGCCTCCCCGGCCACCGACGCACTGGCGGAAGCGGCCGCCGCCCAGTGGACGGCCGCCTTCAATCCGCGGCAGGTCGGGCAGGCCGACCTCGCCTCGCTCTACGAGGCCGCACGATGACCTCCGGACATCGTCGACATCCTCGCAGGCGTGGGTGGGCGGCCGCGGCTTCACGGGCGATCCTCTTCGTCATCTGCGCACTCGGCTCAACGCGTGACGCGTGGACGGCGGAGCCGCCTTCGGACATCGCTCCAGCCGATGCGTGGCCGCTCGTCCGCGGCAGCCTCACGGGCACCGGTCGGTCGGATGCGGTCCTCGCGCCGCCGCTCGCCGAAGCGTGGCGGCGCGACTTCGAAAAGACCGCGTTCGGGGCCGTCCCGGTGATCGCCGCGGGCACGATCTTCATCGGCGACCTTGACGGCACGTTCCACGCGCTCGCCCTTGCCGATGGCGCGACCCGCTGGAGCGTCAAGGTGGAGAACGCCGGCTTTCCGTCGGCGGCGGCCGTCTCCACCGACCCG
>DNLZ01000098.1:13704-14420 GCA_003488325.1 Planctomycetaceae bacterium | reverse complement strand
GTGAGGAGCGACCCCGCGGCACTGGTCGCCGGCGGACGACGTGATCGGCAGGGACCGCTCAGGTGAGGCCGGTCAGACGAGACCGCGACGAACGGCCCACACGGCGGCCTGCGTGCGGTCGCTCACGGCGATCTTGCGAAGGATGTTCTGCACGTGTTCCTTCACGGTCTCGACGCTGATCGTCAGCGATTGCGCGATTTCCTTGTTGGACAGACCGAGCGCCATGTGCCGCAGCACCTGGGTCTCGCGTTGGGTGAGCGGGATGTCCGGGTCGGGCACCGCGACGCGGTTCGCCATCGTCGTCGCCACGCGACGCAGCTCGCCCGCACGCATCGGGAGTTGTCCGGCCGCGGCTCCCGTGATGGAGGTGATCAGTTCGGCCCGGGTGCAGCCCTTGAGCATGTAGTCGTGGGCCCCGGCGGCGACCGCACGGGCCACGTAGGTGGGATTGTCGAACGTGGAGAGCATCACGCAGCGCACGCCCGGCATGTCATTGCGGATTTTTTCGAGCGCGGAGAGCCCGTCCTTGCCCGCCATGCGGATGTCGAGCAGCACGACGTCGGGCTTGAACTTCTTGGTGAGTTTGACCGCCTCGTCCCCGCTGGCAGCCTCGCCGACGATCTTGATTTCGGACCCTGCGAGCAGGCTCACCAGACCGCGGCGAACCACCTCGTGATCATCCGCAATGACAACTTTGATCGACATGACAACTCCAG
>DNLZ01000098.1:9520-13331 GCA_003488325.1 Planctomycetaceae bacterium | reverse complement strand
GAATGCTAGTGGCTCCAATGTTTTTCCGCAAACGAAAACCCGCTGCCCCGGCTCGCGGCAGCACACCGATACTCCATCATAGGGAGTCACTCGCCCGTTGTCCGGCGCGCCCTACGCGTTCGTCACGCCTGTGACGTCCGTGCCGCCGTCGGGGTGCGTGGCAGACGCAGCGGGGTCCCGCATGCGCTCCAGCATGCGATCCGCCCCGCGGCCCACGAGCACCGCCGCCACGCGGGCCCCGAGTCCCTCCGGTGATTCATCCTCGTCACGCACGTCTTCCTCGACCACGAGTCGTGAGACCGTCCGCCCCACCATCTCGAGGACACATGCGCCGAGTGCGAGTTTCCCGGTGGCGGTCCCGCGGGACCAGGCTCCGATCGGGGCGAGACATCCGCCGGCGAGCGCCGCAAGGCATGCCCGCTCCGCGCGAACGGCAGAATGGGTCGGCGGATCGTCGAGCGGCAGGACCGCAGCGTGGGCCCGTCGATCGGCCGCGCGAATCTGGATGGCCAGCGCGCCTTGTCCGACCGCCGGCCAGAAGCGGGGCGGCTGCAGCACCTCGGTGATCCGCCCGACCAGACCGAGCCGCTCGAGGCCTGCACCGGCGAGGATGATCGCATCGTAGTCGCCGGCATCGAGTCGACGCAGCCGCGTGTCGACGTTGCCGCGCAGGGGCCGCACCACGATGTCGGGCCGCGCGCCGAGCACCTGGGCCACCCTTCGCACGCTCGACGTCCCCACCACCGCGCCGGGGGACAGGCTCTCCAGCGTGAGCCCGGCGGAGCCCGTGACGAGGACGTCGAACGGCAGGGCCCGCAGCGGCACGGCCGCGATCTCGAGGCCGGGGGTGGCCGCCGTCGGTACGTCCTTGAGGCTGTGCACGGCGACGTCGATGCGGCCGTCGAGGAGCGCCTGCTCGAGTTCGCGGACGAACACGCCGTCGCCACCGAACCGGTGGATCGGCGTGTCCTGACGCAGGTCACCGCGGGTGCTGACCTCCACGATCGCCACGTCTTCGCTCCACGTCCGCAGACGCTCGGCCACCCAGCCGGTTTGCGTGAGCGCCAGCTGGCTCGCTCGGGTGCCGATGCGGAGGGGTTCGGTCGCCATGGGCAACTCCGTGCTGGACGGGCGGGAGCCGGTCAGGAATCCTCGTCACGGTCGGCCCGCGCGACCACGGCAGCGTACACCGCGGCGGCGCCGCCGGCGGTGGCCGCGGTGGCGGAGGCGAGGAGCGTCGAGCCCGTCGTCGTCACGTCGTCCACGAGCAGGAGCCGCCGGCCCGCCACCCGTCGCCCCGCACGAAAGGCGCCGTGCACATTCGCGCGGCGATCCTCCCAGGGCAGTTCGTTCTGCATGCGGGTCGCCCGTCGTCGCCGCAGGGCCGCCGCCCAGGGCACTCCCAGTCCGGCCCCGATCCAGCGAGCCAGTTCGTCCGCGGCGCTCGTGCCGCGCCGGCATCTGCGCAGCCAGTGCATCGGGACGGGCACGACGAGATCCACAGCCCATCCGTGCAGCACGTCGCGGTGCCGATCGACCAGCAGTCGGGCGAGGCCCGCTGCGACGAGCCGTCCGGCGGGCCGCTTGGTCCGCAGCACCTGCTCGCGGAGGCTCGCGTCGTACGCACCGAGCACGACGAGGCCCTCGAGCGGGCGACCTGCTCGGTGGGCGCACCGGTCGCAGCGGGGGCTGACGCCGACCGCATCGACGGGGTCGGCGTCCAGCGTATCGGGGAGCGGTGCGGCGCAGCGGATGCACCGCGGCCGATCGCCTGAAAGGAGCCGGCGGCACGCGTCGCAGACGCGAGCCCCTGATGCGGGCGCCGAGCGGTCGCATGGGGTGGGTTCCGCGTCGCAGAGCGAGCAACGCGGCGGGTAGAGGAGGTCGAGCCCGTGACGGGCCCATCCGCTGGCGCCGCGGCGGAAGGTTTCGATCCAGGTCATGTGGTACGGGTTGACCGGGCGGCCGCGCCCCCTCCGGGGACACCACGATTGACGCTCTCCGGGGGTCCGGCCTACCCTCCGCGGCCCTCACGGCCGACCCCCCACATGGTCGGTTCACGGGGCCCGCCGTCAAGTCACGCTCCGCACCGCCGCCCATGCTCATCGACCGCTACATCACCAGGGCGATGATCCACGCCTTCGTGGTCGTGTTCGTGAGCCTTGCCGGCCTCTACTTCGTGTTCGACGCCTTCACGAACATGGAGGAGTTCATCTCCCACGCGGCCGAGGCGGGCGGGCTCGCGCGGGTGCTGGGTGCGTACTATGGGTGCCGACTGATCTGGTTTTTCGACGCGACCAGCCCGGTCATCGCCCTGGCCAGCGCGATGTTCGCCATCTCGTGGCTGGAGCGACACAACGAACTCACGGCGCTGCTGGCAGCCGGCGTGAGCCGCTGGCGGATCGCGCGGCCGATCCTGGTCGTGGCCGCCGTGGTCGCCCTCGCGGCGGCCGTGAGCCGTGAGGTCGTCCTGCCCCGCATCCGTCAGGCGTTCGCCCGCAATGCGCAAAACCTGCGCGGGGAGGTTCCCCAGCCGTTCGATGCCCGCTACGACCATCGCACCGATATCCTCTTCCGGGGCCGATCGGCCCTGGCCGCATCCAGCCGCATCGACTCCCCCAGCCTGCTCATGCCGCCGCAGCTTTCGGACCTCGGGCCTCAGATCGACGCGGCCGAGGCGTTCTGGCGTGCCGCAGACACCCGCCACCCTGCCGGCTACCTGCTCGTCGGTGTCCGTGAACCGCCCGACATCGATCGCTGCGTATCGCTCGTCCGGGGTGGCCGCACGATCGTGGAGACCCCGTCGGGCAGCGCGTGGCTCGAGCCCGGGCAGTGCTTCGTGGCCAGCGACGTGACGTTCGAGCAGCTGATCGGATCGACGAACTGGAGCCAGTATTCGGCGACGACGGAACTCGTGGCGGCGATCCGCAACCCGAGCCTCGGCGTGGGAGCCGACATTCCCCTGCGGGTGCACGCCCGCGTCGTCGCTCCGCTGCTGGACATGGCGCTGGTGATGCTGGGCGTTCCGCTCGTGCTGGGGCCCGGAAGGCGGGGCATCTTCGTCGCCGTCGGGCTGTGCGTCTCGATGACGCTGCTCTTCTTCATCGTGGTGTTCGGGTCGCACGCGCTCGCGTCGGCCGACATCCTCGGGCCGTCGCTCGCCGCGTGGACCCCGCTCCTCGCGCTCACGTCACTCGCCGCGTGGCGCGCTCAGCCTCTCTGGCAGTGAGCGGCGGGCCCAGCCGGTGGCCGGCGGCCCGACCGAACCCCGGGTCGGCCGGAAGCCTCGCGGCTTGCTCGACCGGCCCGAACGCCCTGGCCGTCACGGTCTTCGGCATCGCTCTTGTTTTGCCAAGCCTTTTTTCTCCACCCGGACTGCCCCGTCTGCCGAAAGAACATCCGGGCGGACGCGGGTTCGCCTGGAGCGGGCCACGGGGGCCCGGACCGGCGGACGGGAGTCCGCGCGGCGGCGGGATCCGTCCCGCCAGGGATCACGAGGGCAAAGGAGTGCCACAGCCATGATGCGAATCACGACCACACGCTTCGGACGGATCGACGTCACTTCCGGCGACGTCCTGCACTTCCCGAGCGGTCTGCCCGGCCTCGAGGACTGCCGCTCGTGGGCGCTCCTGGCCGACTCGACGAACGACGCGCTGGGGTGGCTCCAGAGCACGACCCGCGGCGATGTGGCTCTGGCGGTCGTCAGCCCGCGCCGCTTCGTCCCGGACTACCAGGTGCGGATTCCGCGGAGCGAACTGAGCCCGCTCGCGATCGGCGACATGCGGCAGGCGCAGGTCGTCGTGGTGGTCGG
>DNLZ01000098.1:8721-9120 GCA_003488325.1 Planctomycetaceae bacterium | reverse complement strand
GGCGAGCTGGCGCTCGATTACGAACTGTCGAACGACCGTCCTCGCCTCAAAAAGAGTGCATAATCAATGGTGCGGCCGGCAGGAAACTGCCCGTGCACCAGTCGGTATGGAAGGAGCCAGCCATGCTCGTACTCTCCAGACAACGTGACGAAAGCATCATGATCGGCGACTCGATCGTCGTCACGATCGTGGACATCCGGGGAGACAAGGTCCGCCTCGGCATCAACGCCCCCGCCGAGATCCCCGTCCACCGCCAGGAGGTGTACGAGGCGATCCAGCGCGAGAACCTGCGGGCGGCGCAGCTGCAGCCGGGCGACACGCGGGACATCGGCAAGTTCGCGGGTCGTGGCACCGCCGGCCAGCCCCAGCGGCCGCCGGAGAATCCGCGGCGGCAGTGAT
>DNLZ01000098.1:0-8392 GCA_003488325.1 Planctomycetaceae bacterium | reverse complement strand
GGCAGTGATCGCCCGGCGGACGAGGCGTCGGTCGCTGGCGCCGGGGAAGGCTGCGGGGAGTGCGGAGTCCGCGTCGGCGAACGGCGGGGCCACGGCGCGGTTTCGCCATTGATCCGGTCGGGCGGGTCGCCCATCATCGCGTGCGTCGCAGCCAAGGCTCGATGCACCAGGGAGGGTGATCGGATGACACGCTCAGGCGGGCGGTGGGGATACGTTCGCGAACTCGGGGCCGCCGCGCTCATCGTCGGCGTCTGCCTGGCCTGGCGTGCCACGCGGCCGGATCCGCTCGCCGCGGCCACGCCCCCCTCGAGCCGTGCGACGGCCGCGAAGCCCGGCAAGGCGGCCGCGGCGGTGGATGCGGAGCAACGCCCGGTCGCGCTCGTCAACGGCGTCGAGATCACGCAGGGTCGCCTCGCCACGGAGTGCCTGTCGCGGCACGGCGCGACCGTCCTCGAGACGATGGTCAATCGCCGGATCATCGAGCAGGCGTGCCGGCGCGCGGGCATCACGATCAGCGCGGCCGACGTGGATGGCGAGATCGACGTCATGGCCCGGCGGTTCAGCCTTCCGCGGGACAAATGGCTCGATCTGATCCGGCAGGAGCGCGGGGTCACCGAGCGGCAGTATGCGGACGACATCGTGTGGCCGATGCTCGCGCTGAGGCGTCTGGCCAGTGCGGCGATCGAGCCGACGCCGGAGGACCTGCAGCAGTCCTTCGAGCAGCAGTTCGGTCCGGCGGTCAAGGCCCGCATCGTCGTGCTGCGGACGCGCGGTGAGGCGGAGGAGGTGCGACGGCTCGCGGTCGCGGCCCCCGACGAGTTTCCCAGCCTCGCCCGCACGCGCTCCATCGACGTCGGCAGTGCGAGCGCGAACGGCTGGGTGCAGCCCATTCGTCTCCACTCCGGCGAACCGCAGTTCGATCATGCCGCCTTCTCGCTCCGTCCCGGTGAGATCTCCGAGGTGGTCCAGGTGGCCGATCAGTTCATCGTGATCAAGTGCGAGGGTCACCTTCCGGCTGACACCGTCACCTTCGACTCGGTTCGCGAGCGACTGGCTGCGGAACTTCGGGATCAGAAGAGCCGACAGGCCTCCACCGACTTCTTCCGCCGCCTGCAGGACGCGGCGTCGGTCGAGAACGTGCTCAACGATCCGGATCGCGGGACCGCCAACGTGGACGTCGCGGCCCGCGTGAACGGCGAGCCGGTGCCGCTGGCCGAGGTGCGGGCGGCATGCCTCGACCGGCATGGCCTCGACGTCCTCGAGGTGCTCATCTCGCGCACCCTCATCGAGCAGGCGCTGGCCCGCAGCCAGCTCACCGTCGTGAAGGCCGACCTCGACGCCGAGATCACCCGGGCGGCCGAATCGCTCGGGTTCCGTCGCGCCGACGGCACTCCCGACGTGGACGCCTGGATGCAGCGCGTCACGCGCGACGAGAAGATCCCGATGCGTCACTACCTCGACGACGTGGTCTGGCCGACGGTCGCGCTGAAGAAGCTCGTGGGCAGCGTGCCGGTCACCGACGAGGACCTCCAGCGGGCTCACGAGGCGACGTTCGGCCCGCGGGCCCGGTGCCGCATCGTCGTGCTCGACAACCAGCGGCGGGCCCAGGAGGTCTGGCAACTCGCCCGGCAGAACCCGACCTCCGAGCACGTCGGCGCGCTGGCCGAGCAGTACTCGGTCGACCCCACGAGTCGCGCGCTCCGCGGCGAGGTGCCGCCGATCCGGCGCTACGGGGGCCAGCCGACGCTCGAACGCGAGGCGTTCGCACTCGATCCGGGTGAACTGTCGGGCGTCGTGCAGGTGGCCGACCGCTTCATGATCATCTTCCGGGAGGGTTCGACGGAAGCCGCCGCGGTCACGCTCGCCGAGGCGCGCAGCGAGCTCTACGCCGACATCCTGGAGAAGAAGCAGCGGATCCAGATGTCGCGGCATTTCGTGCACCTCCGGGAAAGTGCGGCGATCGACAATGTGCTCGCCGGCACGAGCCAGTCGCCCGTGAAGCCCGCGGTGGGTGGGGCCGCTGGTCCCGACATGCCCGGGGCCGTGCTGGACCGGCTGCCGCGTGAGGCTTCCGCACCGCGCGCCGGGAGCCGTCGTGCCGCGGATGCCGCGGGACAGGGTGTCGTGCCTGCAGGATTCGAGGCCCCGGTCGCTGGACCCCCCCAGCCACCGTCCGGGCCCCGTTCGGCGACGGCGCCCATCCGGCGCTGACGAGTGCGGCAGGACGCGATCGGCACGCACGTCCGTCGGGAGGGGTAAAATGGTGAGTCGTCTTCGACCACCAGGATATCGACCGCGTGCGTCGCTCCAGGACTGACCGGCAGCGCATCCACCCCGGACTCGCCGCCTGGTTCGCGATCGCGGTGGCCCTGCCGGCATCGGCAGGGCTCGCGGTCGAGCCAGACGGAGAGGCCATCTACCGGACGCACTGCGCGCGGTGCCATGGTCCGGACGGGCGGGGCACGGCCGAAGTGCCCGCACCGCTCGAGGGGGACCTGTCGGTCAACCAGCTCGCCGCCACGATCGCGGAGACGATGCCGGAGGACGCCCCCGGCCTCGTGACGGGCGACGCGGCACGGGCGGTGGCCGCGTACGTGCACGACTCGTTCTACTCCACGGTCGCCCGCGACCGCTCACGGCCCGCGCGGGTCGAACTCGCCCGGCTGACGGCGCGTCAGCACCGGACCGTCCTGGCCGATCTCATCGGAAGTTTCCGCGGCGCCGCCCCCGCGATCGACGCGCGTCGTGGCCTGCGGGCCGAGTACTACGAGGGACGCGGCTTCGATCGCCGACTCCTCGTCATGGAGCGGATCGATCCCGTGGTCGACTTCGACTTCGGGGTCGAAGGACCGGACCCGGAGCGGTTCGAGCCCTCCCGCTTCGCGATCCGCTGGGCCGGCGCCATCGTGCCGCCGGAGACCGGTCTCTACGAGTTCGTCGTCGTCACCGAGCACTCCGCCAGGCTGGCCGTCGATCGGGCGTGGTACGAACCGCCGCTCGTCGATGCGTGGGTCGCATCGGGAGGCGAGCGGGAGCATCGGGCCACCCTCTTCCTGCTGGGGGGGCGGGCGTACCCGGTGCGACTCGAGTTCTCGAAGGCCAATCAGGGCGTCGACAGCCGGAAGCACGAGCATCCCACGCACGCGGCGATCGCGCTGCTCTGGAAGCCACCGCATGGTGTGCTCGAGCCGGTGCCGGAACGCTGCCTGATTCCCCAGGATGCTCCGGAGACCTTCGTCGCCGCGACCCCGCTGCCGCCCGACGACACCTCGACGGGATACGAACGGGGCACCAACGTCTCCAGGGAATGGTTCGCTGCCACCGCGGCGATCGCCGGCGAGACCACCGCCTACGTGCGGAACCACGTCGATCACCTGGCCCGCGTGAAGCGTGACGCCGCGGACCGGGGAGAGAAGCTCCGGCAGTTCGCCGCGGCCTTCGCGGAACGCGCGTTCCGGAAGCCGCTCGCGGACGACGTGCGCTCGCGGTTCGTCGATCACCCGTTCGCGGACGCCACCGACGCGGATGTGGCCCTCGAACGTGCGCTCCTCGGAATCCTCCAGTCGCCCCGCTTCCTGTTCCGCGAGGTCGACGGGGGCGGCGATCCGTTCGGCACCGCCTCGCGGCTGTCGTTCGGTCTGTGGGACTCGATTCCCGACCAGGCGCTCTGGCAGGCGGCCGCGGCCGGCCGGCTCGCCACCGCCGACGAGGTGAGGCGTCAGGCCGAACGCATGCTCGCGGACCGTCGCACGCGGGCGAAGCTCCGCGACGTGCTCTTCGTGTGGCTGAGGCTCACGCCGGCGCCCGAGGTGGCGAAGGATCCCGCACACCATCCTGCGTTCAACGCCGAGATGGCCGCCGACCTGCGGGCCAGCCTCGACCTGTTCCTCGACGACGTGATCTGGGGCGGGACCGCCGACTGGCGCCGGTTGTTCACCGACCGCGCGGTGCCCGTGAATCCCCGGCTGGCCGCCGCGCTCGGGGCGGCCGCGGATGCCAACGCGTTCCGGTCGGCCGGCACGTTTCGCGCGCTGGTGCTCGACGATGGACGCCGGGCCGGCCTCCTGTCACACCCCTACCTGATGAGCGTCCTCGCCCATCAGGAGGCGACCTCGCCGATCCATCGCGGCGTGTTCGTCGCCCGCACCCTGCTCGGCAACGTCCTCAAGCCTCCGCAGGAGGCGATCGCCCCGCTCGCCCCCGATCGGCATCCGGGGCTCAGCACGCGCGAGCGCGTGACGCTTCAGACGAGCCCCGTCGCGTGTCGCACCTGCCACACGATGATCAATCCGCTCGGATTCGCGCTCGAGGAGTTCGACGCGATCGGCCGCCACCGCTCGGTCGAGTCGGTCGCGGGCTCCGATCGGCCGATCGATGTGGCGGGCTCGTACCAGCCCAGGCAGGGCGAAGTGGCGGAGTTTCGCGGGGCCGCGGAACTCGGCGCGTTCCTGGCCGACAGCGACGACGCCCGAGAGGCGTTCGTGCGGGCGATCTTCCAGGGGATGGTCCGGCAGCCGGTCCGGGCGTGGGGGCCGGAGACCCTCGACCGTTTGTGCGGCTCGTTTCGGGAGTCGGGGCACGACATTCGACGGCTTTTGGTCGATATCATGGTGGTGGCGGCCTTCGATCCGACGCACACCTTGGCCATGGCGGCGGGTGCCGGTGAGGGCTCGCCCGACAAGGGCCGGTAGGCATGGCGTCGGGACGGCCTCGTCCCGCGCGGAATCGGGAGCGACACGATGCACGAGACGAACGGGCGTCGAATCAGCCGAAGCAGTGCCGGTCGAAGCCGATGCGGCAGCGACAGGTTTTTCGGCGGAGCCCTCTCCCGGCGGGCGTTGCTCCGACGGCTCGGGGTCGGGTCGGCCGTGCTTCCGTGGCTCACCAACCTTCCGAGTCTGTCCGCCGCATCGGGCGATGCGGGGGCGAGGCGACGCCTCGTGATCGTCTTCAGCCCGGACGGCGTCGTGAAGAAGTCGTTTTGGCCGGCTGCCGGTTCGTTGACGGCCGGAGCCGACGGAGCCGCGCCGGCGCCCCTCCCGGAGAGCCTCGCGGCGTTCGAGCCGTTCCGCGACCGCATCCTTACCCTCAAGGGCGTGCACAATCGTGTCCGTGGCGACGGCGACGGACACATGCGGGGCATCGGGTGCCTGCTCACGGGCATCGAGCTGCTGCCCGGCAACGTCCAGGGCGGCAGCGACACGCCGGCGGGCTGGTCGAGCGGGTTGTCGATCGACCAGGAGGTGCGCGGCCACCTGCAGGCCGACGCCGGGACGGCCACACGGTTCGGCTCGCTCGAATTCGGCGTGCTCGTTCCGGGCCGGGCCGACACCTGGACCCGCATGGTGTATGCCGGGGCCAATCGTCCGGTGACCCCAGTGGACGATCCCTACCAGATGTTCCGCAAGCTCTACGGGGGGGCCCGTGACCGCGACAGCCTCCGCAGCGTCCTCGATCCGATCCGCGAGGATCTGGCTCGCGTCGCGGCGGCCGTGCCGTCGGAGGATCGCCGGCTTCTCGAGGAGCATGCCGCCCTCGTCCGCGAATTCGAGCAGGAACTCGCCGGGGCGACGGATCCTGTCGCGCATGCCGTGCCGGCACTCGAGCAGGGAGTCGTCATCGACAACGACCGGATGCCCCGCATCAGCCGCATGCAGACCGAACTGCTCGTCGCCTCGCTCGCGGCGGATTTCACGCGCGTGGCCACGCTGCAATACACGAACTCGGTGGGGCAGCCGAGGTTCACCTGGCTCGGCATCCAGGAGGGGCAGCACGACCTCTCCCATGAACCCAACTCCAACGAGTCCGCCCAGGAGAAGCTCACCCGTATCAACGCGTGGTATGCCGGCGAGATCGCCCATCTCGCGAAGCGGCTGGCGGAGACCCCGGAGCCGGGGGGCGACGGTACCCTGCTCGACCACACGACGATCGTCTGGACGAACGAGTTGGGCGAGGGCAACTCCCACTCGCACCGGGACATCCCGTGGCTGTTGCTCGGTGGCGGGCTCGGCTTCAAGACCGGGCGTGCGGTGGACTGCGGCGACGTGGCCCACAACAGGCTGCTCATCGCGCTCGCCCACGCCATGGGCCACACGGGGCTCGAGCGGTTCGGCAACCCGGATCACTGCGGCGATGGACCGCTCACGGGGCTGTCATGACCGACCGTGGTCGAGCGTACTGATCATGATCGATTCCCGCGAGGTTCGGCGGACGGCGCAGTGCGCGAAAGGAGATCGCCCCATGTCCTGTTCATATTGTCTCGGCCGTCATCTCGGCCTTTCGATCGCGATGGTAGGGGCGATGGCGGCGTGTGCCCGAGCCGATGGCACGATGGGCCTGCCGATCGCGCAGGTGAGCCTCACGGAGCTTCAGGCGACGCAGCAGGCTCGCCAGCAGATGGAAGCCAATGCGGCCGGTGCGGCGGCGGATGCCCGGCCGCTGATGAATCCGGACAATGCGGCCCCGGCACCCGCGGCGGGAGGCGATGCGACGCCCGATGCGGGTACAGCCGGCGGAGGCGGCGGCATCCTGAAGTATCTTCCCGCCTACTTTCTGATCGTGCTCTTCACCGGCCTCGGCATTGCGGCCGTAGGTCGCCCCGTCAGGAGGCTGCCGCCCGACGGCACCTGATGCGGCCGGGCGTCATCACGGCGACTACTCGAGTTCCGGGAGCATCTCTTCGGCGGCGGCCGCCTCGCGCAGCTTCTCGAGCGCCTTGGCCTCGATCTGCCGCACCCGCTCCTTCGTCACGCCCAGGGCCGACCCGACCTCCTTGAGCGTCTGCGGCTCGTGCTCGTGGTCGAGACCGTAGCGACGGATGATGATGGTCTGCTCCCGCTGATCGAGGCGGTCGAGGAACTTCCCGACCTGTGCAAGCCGGTCGCTGGCCGCGAGCCGCTGCTGGTACTCGTCCGCCCTCCGGTCAGCCGCGGCCTGCAGCATCTCCGTGTCGGCGGCCCGAAAGCGGTCCCGACGCCGGTGCTCGTCGGGGATCGTCCGGGCGAAATTCTTCATGATCGCCCACGAGGCGTAGGTGCTGAACTTGTTGCCTCGGGCGTAGTCGAACTTCTCCACCGCGCGGATGAGCGACATGTTCCCGTCGCTGACGAGATCGAAGAAGCTGTCGCCCGGCGACACCCGGCGCTTCGCGATGGACACCACCAGCCGCAGGTTCGCACGCACGATGCGGTTCTTCAGCTCGACGATCTCCTCGTAGAGACGATCGATCTGATCCATGAGCCGGGTGCTCGGTCGCTCGGGGTCGAGCTGCTCCCGAAGCGTGGACGCCCGGTACTTGAGGTAGTTGAACCTGCGGAACAGCCAGACCTCCTGCTCCCTCGTCAGGAGCGGCACCTCGTAGAGGCTCGCGAGATACGCGGGGAGGCCGCTCGGCCGCCGCACCCGCTTCGCGTCGGTCTCTCCGGGGAACGGCTGGTTCACCACCTTCTCCGCGCTCGAGCGGGCGAAGAGGGCATTGGGGATGAAGTCGAGCGGTAGCTCGGCGATCTGCACCGCGCGCTGCGAGAGGATGACCCGGTAGATGCTCGCCTTCGAACGGTTGTAGCGACGGGCGATCGACTCGACCGACTCGCCGCGGAGGTGGTGCTGGTAGATCCGGGCGCAGCTTTCCGGACGCAGCCGACCGTCCGCCGCGGGAAAGACGGCGTCGCCAGGATGCTCCTGATCGTGCCGTTTGATCGTGTACCGCACGGTCTCCACGCTGCGCTCGAGACGCCGGGCGATCCGGCGATGCACGTCGGCCGGGCACGCCCCCGCCATGGCCAGCCGGCGGGCCCATGTGATGATCTTGTCGTGCTCCTCGTCGGAGAGCTGGCTGAATCGGCTCCCGCGCTCGATGCGGAGCGGGTTGTCACGGATGAATCGCTCGACCGCGGAGGCGAGGAAGCCGACCCGCCGGCGTCCGCCGACCGTGAAACGCTGCGCGACCAAGCCGTGGTCCCGCCACCGCGAGATCGTCTTGGTCGAGACATTGAACCGGCGCGCAAGCTCCTCGATCGACAACACCTCGTCCGCCCGGGTGGGCTGCTCGAATCCGTCGAAGAGGCGCATCGAATCGACGCGGGCCGCGTCGGAAGTCGTATTCGCACGCATGGGATACCTCCTGTTCCGGCGAGTCCGTGCCGGAAAACCGCCGTACCGGTCCTCACCACCACCGTCCGATGGGACACACGATCCCGTCGGACGCGCGGCCTGCGACCATTTCACACGTCGCCCAGACGCTCCCAGGCGGTCAGCCGGAGAGAGCCTCTGCGACGTGCATCGGGGGATGTCCGTTCCCCCACCAGCCGTGTCGAGGTCGCGAAAGTTATACGCCTGAGGTGGAGAAAAGTTCACCTGGCGATCCCGGTCCTGAGTTTTTTCGCGACGCTCC
>DNLZ01000221.1:3996-4692 GCA_003488325.1 Planctomycetaceae bacterium | reverse complement strand
TCCTGGCCGCCTACCGCGATCGCATGGTGGCCGGCGTGGCCGGAGACTGGCCCGGCTTCCTCGCCCGGCACGCCACCGGCACACCGCTGCGCTTCACGCCGCGGCCGGCTGCGGCCGCGGCGCTCGACCGCCTCTACGACCGGCACCGCCGGCTCGTCGCGCTTCACGCGCCCCTCACCGACACCGCCACGTGACGGCACGGGCCGCGATCGGCATCGCCCCGGAGACATCCTGCCGTGACGCTCCACCCCGCCACGAATCCATGATGCGCTCGCTCCTGCTTGTCAGCTGCCTCGTCGCCGCCTCGGCGTCGGCGGCCGAACCGCTCACCCACCGGTGGGTCTACCTCCGCAAGAACCTGCAGGTGGATGCGCAGGTGGCCGACGCGGAGGCGATCCTGCGCCGGGCCCGGGCCGCCGGATACACGGCGGTCGTGCTCGCCGACTTCAAGCTCGGCGTGCTCGACCGCGTCATCGACCGCTACTTCCGCAACGTCGCGCGACTGCGGGCGCTCGCCGACGAGCTGGACCTCGAGCTCATCCCCGCGGTGGCCCCGTTCGGTTACAGCTCGGCGATCCTCATGCACGATGCCGACCTCGCCGAGGGCGTGCCCGCTCGCGACGTGCGTTTCGAGGTGCGGGGCGGTCGCGGCGTCCCGGTGCGGGACGAGCGGCTCGCGGCGGTCCCGGGCGACTT
>DNLZ01000221.1:0-3677 GCA_003488325.1 Planctomycetaceae bacterium | reverse complement strand
AGGACCACACGGGCGACGCCTTTCGCGGCTGGCGGTTCCAGGACGATCCCGGGGCCGGCACGTTCGCCGACACGCGCGTCGTCCACGGCGGCCGCTCGAGCCTGCGCGTCGAGAACCGGCCCGGTGTCCGCGGTGTCAATCGCCGTGTGGCGGTCCGGCTCACCGTGCGTCCGTGGCACCAGTACCACGCCTCCGTCTGGATCAGGACGGACTCCTTCGAGACCCCCGAGACCGTGCGGCTCTTCGCGATCGGCGGCGATCCCGGGCGCACGCTCAATTTCCAGGATCTCGGCGTCAAGGCGACGCAGGACTGGACGCGGCACCACGTCATCATCAACAGCCTCGACGCCGAGGAGATCATGCTCTACGCCGGCGTGTGGGGCGCGGGAGGCGGCCGGCTCTGGATGGACGACCTCGTGATCGACGAGGCGCCGCTCGTGAACGTCGTTCGGCGGCCGGGCTGCCCGCTCGTCGTCCGGTGCGACGACGGGCGCGAACTCGAGGAGGGCGTCCACTTTCGTCCCGTGCGCGACGAGCGGATGCACGAACTGGCGGACCGGGGCGACTTCGAGGTGTACCACGATCCGCCCGTGATCGAGTTCCTGCCCGCTGCGGCACTCGCCGACGGGGCGATCGTGCGGGCCAGTTTTCATCACGCCGTCTCGATCTACAGCGGACAGGTCGCCGCCTCGCTCTCCGAGCCGGAGGTCTTTGCATGGTTCGAGCACCAGGTCGAAGGCGTGGCACGGATCCTCGCACCGCGTCGCTGGTTCCTGAGCCACGACGAGATCCGCGTCGCCAACTGGTCCGCACCGGAGATCGCGGCCGGCCGCACCGCCGGCGACGTCCTCGCGGCCAACGTCGCGCGGTGCGCGGGAATCGTGCGGGCACGGCAGCCGGAGGCCGGGCTCTGCGTCTGGAGCGACATGTTCGACCCCCACCACAACGCGCGCGACGCCTTCTACCTCGTCAACGGCACGCTCGCGGGATCCTGGGAGGGACTCCCTCGGGACCTGCTCGTCATCAACTGGAACTCGGGCAAGCCGGCGGAGAGCACGCGCTTCTTCGCCGATCGTGGCCACGAGCAGGTGCTGGCCGGCTTCTACGACGGGCCGGTCGATGCGATCCGCGAGTGGCTCCGCGCGTCGCGCGACCACGCGGTCGCGGGCGTGATGTACACCACCTGGCGCGACGACTATTCCCGCCTCGAGGCCTTCGCCGACGCCGCCTGGGGCCAGTGACCGCCCGCCGTCACGGTCGGGTCATCCGCGGCCCGCGGGGGGTCACCGCACAGCGAGCATCCGTTCGAGCGCCGTCACGGCCCAGCCCGCCGTCTCGTCGTCCACGCGGATCACGTTCACCGGCCGGCCCCGCTCGAGGTGCTCGAGGCTCCAGCAGAGGTGGGCCAGGTCGATGCGATACATCGTGGCGCACATGCAGATCGTGGGGGAGAGGAAGCGGATCGTCTGCTCCGGATGCTGCCGCTCGAGCCGCTTGACCAGGTGCAGTTCGGTGCCGATCGCCCACGTCGTGCCAGGCGGGGCGGCCTCCACCTGCCGGATGATGAAGCTCGTCGATCCCGCGAGGTCGGCCTTGTCGACCACCTCCATCGCACACTCGGGATGCACGAGCACCTTCACGCCCGGAAGGTTGGCCCGCATCGCATCGACATGCTCCGGCCGGAACATCGCGTGCACGCTGCAGTGGCCCTGCCACAGGATCACGCGGCTCGCCGCGAGGTGCTCCGGCGTGTTGCCGCCGAGTGCCGGCCCCGCCCCGGAGAGCGCGTGCGGATTCCACACGCACATCGCGTCGAGCGGGATGCCCATGCCGCGGGCCGTGTTGCGGCCCAGATGCTGGTCTGGAAAGAAGAGCACCCGCTTCGTGCGGGCGAAGGCCCATTCGAGCACCGCCCGGGCGTTGCTCGACGTGCAGACGATCCCGCCGTGGCGTCCGCAGAACGCCTTCAGGCTCGCCGCCGAGTTGATGTAGGTCACGGGCGTGACGTCGGCGGTGTCGATGACCGTGCCGAGGTCGGCCCACGCGTCCTCGACCTGGTCGATCGCCGCCATGTCGGCCATCGAGCAGCCGGCCGCCATGTCGGGCAGCACGACGGTGACGCGACGGCCGTCACGGGCGGCCACCTTCTCCGGGCGGTTGGCGAGGATGTCGGCCGTCTCCGCCATGAAGTGGACGCCGCAGAAGGCGATCGCCTCGCAGTCGGACCGCTCGGCCGCCGACCTCGACAACTGGTAGCTGTCCCCCTGCAGATCGGCGTGGGCGATCACGCCGTCCTGCTGGTAGTGATGCCCCAGGATGACCAGCCTCGGCCCCATCCTCCGACGCACCGCTTCGATCCGCTCCGCGAGCAGGGCATCGTCGAGCCCTCGGTAGGCGGGGAACGGGGCGGCGCGGTCCGGCTGGGCGACGGCGGTCGACATGATCGTGGAAGTATACGGCCGTGCGACGGCCGTCGTGCCGCCGTGATGGTCGCCTGCCACCGCGATATACTGCCGGTCACGCGGGTCGCGGCCCGAACGCGCGGGGCATCGAGCACCGCCCAAAACGAGGCCGACGCGGCTCGACAGGACTCCCATCGGAAGGACGGCGAACGGGTTATGGCGCGAAAAGTGGTGAATCGCAAGGAACTGCGGGCGCAGGCGGAGGCGGCCGAGGCGGTCGCGAAGTCGAAGAAGGAGAAGCCCTCCAAGGAGAAGCCGGCGAAGGAGAAGAAGCCCAAGGCGGAGAAGGCTCCGAAGCCGGCCGCGAAGAAGCCGAGCCGCAAGAAGGTGGTGAAGGACGTCCGCATGAAGGCCTACTGGGGCGTGTTCAACCAGACCATGAAGCGTCTCGCGATGTTCGAGTATGCCGACAAGCGAGCCGCCCAGAAGAAGGCGTCGGAACTCGGAGGCAACCACTTCGTGCAGCTCGTCAAGGAGGCGATCGTCGAGGCCTGAGGCCCGCGGCGCCGTCGCCGCGGAAGGGTGTCCGTCCGGCGGCGTGCCTGGTGGAAGCGGAACGAGCGAGAGGTTCATGCGCGAGGTTCCCATGCGAACGATCGGCGTGGTGGTGATCGCACTCGTGCTCGGCAGCGTGCTGTCCGGGTGCAGCGGCGGCACGAAGGCTCCCCGTGGCAAGCGGGCTGCGGGCGACGCGGAGGCATCGCTCGACCTGCCGGCGATCGATCCACTGACGACGATCACGGTGGACGACGGGCGCATCAGCGTGTCGTCGCCCGAGGGCTGGAGCCGGGCACCGCGGTCGAACGACTGTCTCGTGCGGTACATGCCCAGCTCGAAGGGCGGGTTTCCGACCATCAGCGTGATCGGAGCCGACGCGCCGCGCGACATGTCGTTCGTCTCCGAGGAGGGCCACGACGCGTTCGTGGAGGCGGTGGCGGAGGACCTCGAGCGCACGTACGTCCACAAGGGCAAGAGCACGCTGCTCCGCAAGGCGAAGGCCGTCACGGTGGGCCCGCACCTCGCGGTGTCCTGGATGGCTCCCGGTCGGGCGACGGTCGACGGGATGAAGCAGACGATCGAACGCGACTGCGTGGCCCTCGTCATCGACGGCCGGATGTACACGGTCGAGGCGCGGGCGCCGAAGGGAAAGCTCGACGCCGCGGGGAAGGCCGCCGCCCGGGCGGTGGCCGCGAATCTCGCGGCGGCGAAGGCGGA
>DNLZ01000368.1:2475-2623 GCA_003488325.1 Planctomycetaceae bacterium | reverse complement strand
GCATCGATGCGCCGGAATTCGGCCAGCCGTTCGGCGAACAGGCGCGCCAGGCGCTCGGCCGCAAGCTCGGCGGAGGGCACGTGCGGGTCGAAGGAGATGCGCGCGACCAGCATGGCCGGCTCCTCGGCACGCTCCGGATCGCCGACCG
>DNLZ01000368.1:0-2093 GCA_003488325.1 Planctomycetaceae bacterium | reverse complement strand
GACGACGCACTCCTCGCGGCCGAGGCGGAGGCGAGGCGACAACGGCTCGGGCTCTGGGCAGGTGCCGACCCCATCCCGCCGCGGGAGTGGCGCGCGCTCCATCCCGCACATCGATAGCCCGCTCGGCCGGCGTGCAGGCCGCGGAGTGCGGTCGTCCGGCCCTGCGGAACGGGCCGTCCGGATGGCACTTCCGATGATCCGAACCCTCCAGTACCGTCACGGTCATGCAGCACGACACGGACATCGTGATCTCGGGCCTCGGCGTCGTCAGCCCGATCGGCATCGGCGGCGAGGCGTTCTGGCACTCGCTGCTCGCGGGGGACAGCGGCATCCGGCCGATGAACCTCTTCGACGCCAGCGCCCTGAGCGTGCGATTCGGCGGCCAGATCCCCGAGTTCGATCCCAAGCTCTACGTGAGGCCGCGGAAGAGCCTCAAGGTCATGAGCCGCGAGTCGCAGATCGGCTTCGCGGCCGCCGATCTCGCGATCCGTGACGCCGGCCTCGGCGACGGGATGGTGGCGCCCGAGCGGTTCGGCGTCGTCTTCGGGGCCGACATGATCTACGCGGGCCTCGAGGATCTCGAGCGGGCGTACCGTCGCGCCCGGGCCGACGGCCGCTTCGAGTACGAGCGATGGGCCGCCGCCATCCACGAGGAGGTGCATCCGCTCTGGCTGCTCAAGCACCTGCCGAACATGACCGCCTCGCACGTGGCGATCGCCAACGACGCGCGGGGCCCCAACAACACGATCGTGCTCGGGGACGTCTCGGGTCTGCTCGCGGTGGCCGAGGCCGCCAGCCTGATCCGTCGGGGCTGGGCCGACGTCATGCTGGCTGGAGGCACCGGGTGCCGCCTGCACCCGACCGCCCTCGTCGCGCACGGCGACGCCCAGCTCTCCCACCGCGGCGACGACTGCCGGCTCGTCTGCCGACCGTTCGACCGTGACCGCGACGGCTTCGTCAACGGCGAGGGCGCCGCGGTGGTGGTCCTCGAATCACGCCGTCATGCGGAGGCACGAGGCGCCCGTGTTCGGTGCAGCATCCGCGCCGCCGCGTCGCGCTGCGAGCCGGCGCTCCGGCAGGGGCGCGTCACCGGCGCCGCGCTGCGGCACGCGATCCGCGCGACTTGCGGCGCGGCCGGGCTCGCTGCGGCCGACATCGGGCACGTGAAGGCGCACGGGCTGAGCTCGATCGAGATGGACCGCATCGAGGCGCAGGCGATCCGTGACGAGCTCGGCGACGCGCCCGTGACCGCCCCGAAGAGCCTGTTTGGCAACCTCGGTGCCGCCGGCGGCGTGGTGGAACTCGCGGCCGCCGTGCTGGCCGTGGAACACGGGGTGGTGCCGCCGACGCTCAACTACGACACGCCCGACCCGGCGTGTCCGGTGAACGTCGTGCACGGCGGCCCGCTCGCGGGCAGGCCCGCCACCGCGCTGGCCGTCAATTTCTGCTCCACCGGCCAGGCGGTGGCCGTCGCCATCGCCACGGAGCCCCGCGTCCACTGACCCTCGGCGAGCGGGCCCCTTCGGGCCGCCGATGGAGTTCCGGGGAGAGGTGCCGGCCTCGCGGCGGCCGCGTGCCATCGGTCAGGTCGCTACGGACGGAAGAATCGTTCGATCCGGACGCCAGTGGAGCGGGGGTGACCGTCCATTCGATGAAAGAGGAGCGGTCGGCGTGCGCCACCGTGGAGTCTCGAATGGTCCCCAAGCGCCACAACCTTCTGCTCGCCGGCCTGCTGGTGTTCCTCATCGGAATCCAGCTGCGGGTGGTCGAGTCGTTCACGCTCAGCGAGCGGTCGAGTCGCTTCGTGGCCGCGCAGGTGGGCGACGGCGCGGCGCGGCAGGCGTTCTGGCAGCAGGCGCCGATGCGAAAGGTCGTGGAGCCGCCGCGGTGGATCGGGCTGGCGCTCATGTCGGTGGGCGCCGTGCTGACGGTCAAAAGCCTGTCGATGAAGGGCTAGAGCGCACTCGGCGTTCGTCAGGGGCCGGCTCGGGGGCGGCAAAAGTCTCGTCGCGTGGGCCGCCACGGCCCAATGCTCCTCGAGCGTTCGCCGACCCCCTTCGCCTACCCACCTTGGTTTGCCCCGCCGTCGCTCC
>DNLZ01000001.1:2737-2888 GCA_003488325.1 Planctomycetaceae bacterium | reverse complement strand
CCCGCATCAGGCGGGCGCGGTCGGCTGGCCCGAGCGTGGGAACGATGGCCGGATCGAGGCTGGCCTCCGCCAGGATGCGATGGCACGAGGCGACTTCCGCGAGCAGGTCGTCCGCACCGAGGCAGGAGCGTTCGAAGCCATCGAGGCCCGC
>DNLZ01000001.1:0-2434 GCA_003488325.1 Planctomycetaceae bacterium | reverse complement strand
TCGAGGCCCGCAAGAAGCAGCACGTTGTCGAGGTACTCGGCGACGGCATTGAGATCGGACGCCGCGGCGGCGCGGGGCGCCCCGAGCGCGTCGTCCGCAATCGCGCGGTCGATGCGGGTCGTCAGCAGGTGGGCGGCGGCGTTCGTGGCCACCTTGCCATCCATCTCCTCCCGGTGCGACGCGGGAAGCGTGCGGTCTCGCCAGGCCAGAAGCGTGCGGAGCGTGAGTCGCATGGGATGCCAGCCTTCCTGCGGAAGAAAAACCGCCTCTCGAGGTGTGCGGCTCTCGGAGACGCCGCTCCAGGGGGAACCGATCCGACCTGCCTCTTCACATATGAGTGTCACCGTGGGCCGTTTTTCGTGCGATGTCGCCTGCGGCCGCGTGGCCGGCCCACCCCACGGCCACGGCCGATCCACAGCACCGGTCGCTCCGTAGAAGAGAGCGTGCCCGCGGTGGCCTCCGCCGCGGGGTTCCGAGCACGGAGCGGTTTTTGGACCGGGTGGCTGGCGGCTTTGAGTCCGGAATCTGGGGGGCTGTGCGTTGGGTCCGGCAACGAACGGGAATGCGAAAATTGGGCACTTGGCGGGCGTGAACTACGATTCAGAAGGCGTTCTGGGCCGTGGCCGATGCGATCCAGCGACGGGCTCCCGCGAGCGATCCCCCTCGGGGGCGGAGATTCGGCGTGGTGTCGAGGCGAAGGGACGCGTGACGTAATGTCAGAGACGTTTCAGGTGCCCACCGCGATCGTGCTGCGTCGGGCCGCCGGCCTCATCGAACTCGGCGAACTCGTGGTCGATGGGGAACTGGCGACGTTTCCTGCCGCGCGTCGGCTTTTGGTGCGGGCGCTCGATGAACTGCGCGGCCTGCCCGACGAGCACCGACTCGGCCGATCCGCGAGCCTCCTCGAGGGGGAAGCCCTGCGGGCCCTCGGGGAATGGGAGGCGGCACTCGTGCCGCTCGAGCGAGCGGCCGAGGGGTCACGTGGCCGCATCGAGGCGGCGATGGGGCTCGGCTGGTGCTACAAGCGACTCGGGCGGCTTCCCGACGCGATCGAGGCGCTACGGCGTGCGGTCAAGGCGTTTCCCGACCAACCCGTGCTGCACTACAACCTCGCCTGCTACCACTCCGTGGCGGGTGACGTGGCTGCTGCCATCGATCATTTGACCCGCGCGATCGCGATGGACGGTCGCTTCCGCGACCTCACCGGCACGGAACGGGATTTCGACGCCATTCGTGCCGACCCGCGGTTCGTCGCCGTGACGGTCGTGACCGTGTGACGCGGACGACCCTCGCCGGCTATTCTTGGCGTGGTGAGGAGGGACCGTTGCGGAGGCGGGACGCATCCTCGTCCGGTTCCCGGGCGGGAGCACCCCGGCATGGATGCCGATGACCAGCCCGGCACTGCAGGACATCATCGCGCTCTTCGGCTGTCCTGCGGCGGGGAATCCCGCGCAGTACCTGTTCGAGCATGGCATCGAGCGGGCGATCGAAGAGGGTGGTCTCGACTGGCGGTTCGTCTCCGTGGACGTCGCCGTCGAGCGCCTGGGCGAGGCGCTCGCGGGCGCCGCCGCGATGGGATTTCGGGGGTGCCTGCTCGACGGATCGCTCCGCATCGCGGCCTTGCCGCTCGTGTCGGCGACGCCGGCTGCGGCGTTCGCGGGCGCCGCGAGTCTCGTCGACCGGGGCGCGGACGGCTGGGTGGCACACATGACCGATGGTCGGGGGATCGTCGAGGCGGTGCGATCCCACGTCGAGCCCGCTGAGCGGCGGGTGCTCATCCTGGGAGCCGGTCCGTGCGGTCGCGCCGCCGCGCTGGAGTTCGCGATGGCCGGTGCGGCCGGGATCGTCGTCTGCGATCCGGACGAGGCGCGGGTCGAATCACTCGTCACGTCGCTCCGCGCCCTCGAGACGGCAGTGACCGTCGAGCGGGGGTCGTGGCCGAAGATCCTGGTTCCGGAGGAGGTGCGGATCGTCGTGTCGTCTTTCGATCAGCCGGTGGCCGAGATGTCGCTCGAGCATCTCAGGCCCGACCTCGTGGTCGCCGAGGCCGTGCTGTCGCCGGAACCGGCCTCCGTCGGGCGCCAGGCGCTCGCTGCCGGCGCGTGTCTGGTCGACGGGCTCGAGATTCACGCCACGCGCTCGGCGATCGATTTCCGGCAGGTCACGGGTTTGGCGGCCGACGCCGACCTGCTCCGCGATGCGCTCGACGAGTTCCTGTCGGCCCCGTAGAGCCGCTCGCGAACCACGCCACAGATCGCGATCGAGCCGACCTCACGCGCCGAGGACCGGCTCGGGGGCGGCTAACGGATCTCGTCCGCCGCTTCAACGGCGAATTGGCTCGTCGCGTGGGCCGCGGCGGCCCAATGCTCCTCGAGCGTTCGCCGACCCCCTGCGCCTACCCGCCCTGGTCTGCCGCGTCATCGTTCCACCTGCG
>DNLZ01000004.1:1041-16718 GCA_003488325.1 Planctomycetaceae bacterium | reverse complement strand
ACTTCGCCTGGGTCACCAGGCGAAGTGCGCGAACGCCTTGTTCGCATCCGCCATGCGATGCACGTTGTCCCGCTTCGTCACCGCGGCGCCCTCGCGCTTGTACGCGGCGACAATCTCCTCGGCCAGCTTTTCGAACGTGGCCCGGCCCTTCTTCTCGCGCACCGCGGCGAGCAGCCAGCGGATGGCGAGCGACTGCTGCCGATTGCGATTGACCTGCATCGGCACCTGATAGGCGGCGCCGCCGACCCGCTTCGACCTGACCTCGACCGCAGGCTTCACGTTCTCGACCGCGCGATGGAAGACCTCGATCGGCTCGGCGTCTCCGATCTTCTTCGCGACGATGTCCATCGCCTTGTAGAAGATCGACTGGGCGACGCTCTTCTTGCCGTCCTCCATCAGGCAGTTGATGAACTTGCTGGCGAGGAGCGACCCATAACGCGGGTCCGGACGGAGTTGTTCGCGGCTGGCGGTGATGTTTCCCATCGTCGAGATCGCTCGTCAGGTGCTGTCGAAGGTGAATGTCTGCCGCCCGGGATCCGCAGCCGGGCGTGGCAAGGGGTCGTCCCTGGTCGAATCGCGAAACGCCGTCAGCCTTTCTTCGCGCCGTACAGGCTGCGGGACTGCTTGCGGCCCGACACCCCGAGCGTGTCGAGTGCGCCGCGAATGATGTGATACCGCACGCCCGGCAGGTCGCGAACGCGGCCGCCGCGAATGAGCACGATCGAGTGCTCCTGAAGGTTGTGACCCTCGCCGGGGATGTAGACCGTCACTTCCTTCTGGTTGGACAGCCGCACGCGGGCGATCTTGCGGAGCGCCGAGTTGGGCTTCTTCGGGGTCATCGTGCGGACCTGCAGGCAGACTCCCCGCTTCTGCGGGCAGCGGTCCAGCACCGGCGACTTGGAAAATTTCCGCTTCGGACGCCGCCGGCTGCGGACGAGTTGGCTGATCGTGGGCATGACGCTCTTGGAGAGGGACGGGATTCCGGGAACTCCGAATGCTAGCGGAACGGGCCGGCTGATGAAAGCGGCCCGGGGAAAGGCCGTGATCCACCGGCTCCCGGCAGCCGTCAGACGCGATGCCAGATCTCCCCCCGACCTCCCGTCAGACCGTCTCCATGCCACTGCCGCCAGCACCCTGCATGCACCCCTTCGGCGGCGCGCAGGCCCGCGCGGGCGAGTCGCTGGAGCACGAGCGGCAGGAAGGCGGGCGACCAGTCAACGCCGCGCACGAACGTCGGGGGTGGCAGGGGCGTATCGGAGAGCGCCACGAGCGAGCCGCGGCGCATGCCCAGCCCGGGATGGCTGCCGATGCGCCCTCCGACGACCACCGTTCCCGCGCGCATCTCGAACGCGGGAGCGTCGCCGCAGTCACCGCCCACGGCGACGATCCCGCGACGCAGCCGCATGCCGGCGAGGCTCCCGACGCTTCCGCACACCACGACGAGTCCTCCACGCATGCCGTGTGCGCTGCCGGGAAAGGCTCCGGCGATCCCGTCACCCGCGTCCCCGGCGACGTGAATCGAGCCCCCGATCATCTCGGCGGCGAGCCAGTCACCGGCGCTCCCCTCGACCGTCAGCGTGCCCCCCGTCATGCCCGCGCCGGCGTGCCTTCCGACCGAGCCGCGCACGACGATCGCGCCGCAGGTCATGCCTGCGGCGACCTGGTGCACCCGGGCGAAGTCGCCGAGGCATTCGATCGTCCCGTCGCACGCAGACCCGCCGATCGACGCCACATCGCCCAGCCTCACGGGCTCGCCGTCGGCCCGCACCTCGAGCCGGGCGATGGCCGACGCGTCGAGATCGCGGACGACCTGTGGCACGACTCCACCGAGATCGATCGCCAGCGGCGCGGCTGCTCCGAGGTCGCGGAGCGAGAGCGTGAGTGGCATCGGAGGTGACCGGAAGCGAGCGTGGCCGCGGGAAGACCTCCCGCGGCCACGCAGCATAGCTCGCAGCAACCCGGCCGGGGGCCACGAAGCCGATGGTGAATCCGGTGCCGACCCCCGTCGCCTACCCACCGTTGGTTTGCCCCGTCGTCGCTCCACCTACGCAAGACGTGCTCTAGCCGGTCCGGACCTCGACCTTGCGCGGACGCACGGCCGCCAGTCGCGGAATCCGGACGGTCAGGACGCCACGCGCCAGGTCGGCGGTGATCTGCGACGCATCGAAGCCGTCACCGAGCCGGAACGACCTGCGGTAGTCGCCCACGCCATACTCCTGCCGCACGAGCGTGCCGGGCAGCACACGGGCGGGCACGGCCGCCGCGATCGACAGCACCCCGTCATCGAACGCCACGTCGATCACATCGGCGGAACTGCCGGGCATGTCGGCGACGATCCGCACCTCGGTGCCGCAGTCGCACACGTCGACATTGGGCGCGTAGGCCACGGCACCCTCGCTGCCGCTCGCCGTCCGGGACGTCGGCCGCGGATTGGCGGCAGGAGCCGCACCGTTCTGTGCACGCATCTCGCTGGTCATCTGCAGTCTCCTTTCGATCAAGGGTTGTCGTGCGATCGAGTCAGGTCGTCCGAATCTCCACCTTCCGCGGCTGCGCCTGCATCGACTTCGGGCAGGTCACCGTCAGCACGCCATTGACGAGCCTGGCCTCGACACGCGCTGCGTCGATGGCCACCGGCATCGTGATCCGCCGCTCGAAGCCGCCGGCCAGACGCTCCCGGCGATGCCAGGTCACCGGGCGCTCGGAACCAGTGTCGGCCTTGCCGCCGTCCGGCGCGGATGCGTGCCGCGCCCCCTTCAAGACGAGTTCCTCGGCGGTCGCCGCGATGTCGATGTCGCCGACGTCGAGGCCGGGCACTTCCGCCTCGATCGTCACCGCTGCGTCACTCTCGGCGACGTTGACCAGCGGGAAACCGCCGGAGGCCGCCGCCGCCCACTCGGCGAGCACGGTCGGCGTCGCGGTGAGAGAACCCCAGAGACGGTCGAACTCCTCGCGCAGTTCCTCGAACGGGTGCGCGAACCCGGAACGAATCGTGGGCATGGCACAACTCCTGAAGAATGGTGTGGACCTCGCGGCGACAGCGCCGACAAACGAACGATCCCCGAAAATGCAAACAGCGTGCCATCGGCCGCGTCGTCGCGGCTGACGGCGGGCGGGGTCGTCTTCGCGGCAAAAACCCGCGATCACCGATCCCGACGGGCGAAGATTCCGGGAACGCGGGTTGCGCGGGCTGTCAGCGTGGCAGTTCGTCGCGCCACCCGTGACAGTCGAGCTCGGCGCGTTGTGGGCTGGACGCGATCCCCTATACTGCCGACCTTCCGGCGGGCGTTGGCCCCCGTGGTGGAGAGTGGTGCCATGCGGGCCGTCGCCAGGTCGGCGGCAGGCCCGCGGCGCCGGCCTGCTTTTCGGGCGGGTGCAGGATCGTAGGCGTCGAGGTCTGTCGTGCGATTTACGCTCATCGATCGCGTTCTTTCGGTGGAACCGGGACGCAGCATCACGGCCGTCAAGGCACTGGCGCTCTCCGAGGAGTACCTCGCCGATCACTTCCCCAGGTTTCCCGTGCTTCCGGGCGTCATGATGCTCGAGGCGATGACGCAGGCGGCCGCGTGGACGATCCGCGTCGGCGAGGATTTCGCCCACAGCGTCGTCGTCCTGCGGGCCGCACGGAACGTGAAGTACGGGGACTTCGTGCAGCCCGGACGCATGCTCACGGTGACCGCCGAGGTGCTTGATCAGGACGAGTCTTTCACCAAGGTGAAGGCGAGCGGCCGCGTCGGGGACCGAACGAGTCTGACCGCACGACTCGTCCTCGAGCGCTACAACCTCGCGGATCGACGCCCGCACGGCGCGGCGATCGACGCCCGGGTGCGCTCGGAACTCCGCAAACTCTGGGCCATCCTGCAGGGCCCGGCCAGGCCTCCCGCGGCGCGCGAACCCCACGTCCGCGTCGGCATCCCGCTGGGGCTGGCGTCGGTTCCCGCGGGCGCACCGCGAGACGGCTAAAGCACGTCGTGCGTAAGTGGAGCGACGACGTGGCAGACCAAGGCGGTAGGCGAAGGGGGTCGGCGAACGCTCGAGGAGCCTTGGGCCGCCGCGGCCCACGTGACGAGACTTTTGCCGCCCCCGCGCCGGCGACACACGTATCTTGAATGGGCTCGAGCAGCCCCGGAAAGGGGCTGCCACGCGCCACCCGGCCTCCAGGTCTTCACGGCTCCGGGGCTCGGCAAGGGGAGCGCGGGTCCACGCGGGGGCTTCGTCGTCTCGGCCGCTTTCGCCGTCCCCTGCCCGTGTGGGGGGCCGCTCTGCGGAGGACGGCCGTCGGCCTCCCGCCCGCGACGGAGGTGTTGAATTTCGTCGATTCGGGTTTCCACGGCGCCGGGACCGCATTACAACGGTCGTCGAAGGACCGCGCCCCGGGGTCCTTCGGGGAGAGGCATGCCGCCTGCGGCGGTCCTGTCCCTTCCCACGCTTCGCTCCCACGTTTGCCCCAACACCGTTTGCCCCAAGGTGCCCGTCGATGCCGTCGCGTGATGAAATATTCGAGAAGGTGAAGGCCGCCCTCGTCGATGCTCTCGGCGTGGACGAGGAAGATGTTTCCCCGAGCGCGACGATGGTGGGTGACCTCGGTGCGGAATCGATCGACTTCCTCGACATCGTCTTCCGGCTCGAGAAGGCGTTCGGGATCAAGATTTCCCGAGGCGAGCTGTTTCCCGAGGATGTCCTCTCCAGTTCGGAATTCGTGTCCGATGGTCGGGTGAACGCGGCGGGGATCGCCGCTCTCAAGTCCCGGATGCCGTTCGCCAACCTGACGAAGTTCGAGCAGAATCCCAGCGTGCAGAACTTCGCCAACACGCTCACCGTCGACGACATGGTGCGGTACGTGGAGAGCAAGCTGGCGGCGTGACCGCGGGCGGTTGCGTGCCGGCGGCATCCGGTCGAGGTCGCCCGAGCGTCGCTGCCGGGACGACCGGAGGCCCCGGGCGCGACGGGCAGGCAAGGCCGGAACGTTCAAGGCCGCAGCGTTCGTCGCAGGGCGGCGGGGAGCAACCGATGCGGTGGTTCTGGATCGATCGCTTCGAGGAGTTCGTTCGCGGCCGGCGGGCCGTGGCGCTCAAGAACGTCTCGCTGGCCGAGGAGCACCTCCACGACCACTTTCCCGGCATGCCGCTGATGCCCAATTCGCTCGTCGTCGAGGGCATGGCCCAGACCGCGGGCCTGCTCGTGGCGGACGCCATCGAATACGCCCGGCGGGTCGTGCTCGCGAAGGTGGCGGCGGCGGAGTTTCACTTCGACGCCGTCCCCGGCGACTGCATCCGGTTCGAGGCGGAGGTGCTCGATCTCAAGCCCACCGGCTCGCTCGCCAAGGTCGTGAGCACGGTCGGCGATCGCACCCAGGGGGAGGCCGAACTGTTCTTCGCCCATCTCGAGCCGGGCGACGGTGTCCCCCAGCTCTTCGAGCCCCAGCAGCTCCTTCGCTGGCTCGACCAGATGCACATGTATGACGTCGGCCGGGACGAGGCCGGCCAGCCGCTCGCGCGGCCCGACTGGTGATGCGGAGGCGGCGGTGATGCGGTCCGACAGGCGACGCGTGGTGATCACCGGAGTGGGCTGCGTCACGCCGCTGGGCACGCGCGTCGAGCAGGTCTGGCAGAAGCTCGTCGCCGGCGCGTCCGGGGTGGGTCCGACCACGCTCTTCGACGCCAGCCGCTTCCCCACGAAGATCGCCGCGGAGGTGCGCGGGTGGGACATCACGGACGAGGGACAGGACGCGGATCGCTGGCGGTTCTGCGGCCGCCATACGAAGTTCGCCGCGGGGGCCGCCCTCCAGGCGATGCATGATGCGGGCCTCCCGCACGGTCTTGTGGCCGATCCGACGCGGCTCGGCGTCTATCTCGGCAGTGGGGAAGGGCAGCAGGACTTCGAGGCCTTCACCCGCATGATGATGGCTGCGATCGAGGGGGAGACCCTCGACGTTGCGAAGTTCACCAAGCTCGGACTCGAGACGCTCCATCCCCTCTCCGAGGTCGAGCAGGAGCCGAACATGCCCGCCGGCCACCTCGCGGCGATGTTCGACGCGCAGGGTCCCAACCTCAACTGCCTCACGGCGTGCGCCGCATCGAGCCAGGCCATCGGGGAGGCGGCGGAGATCGTCCGTCGCGGAGAAGCCGACGTGATGCTCTCCGGCGGCACGCACAGCATGATCCATCCCTTCGGAGTGACCGGCTTCAACCTGCTCACGGCGCTCTCGACCCGCAACGACGCACCGACGCGGGCCAGCCGGCCGTTCGATCGTGACCGGGACGGGTTCGTGCTGGGTGAAGGCGCCGCCATGGTGGTGCTCGAGGAACTGGAGCACGCGAGGCGCCGCGGCGCGACGATCCATGGGGAGCTCGTCGGCTACGGTTCGACGGCCGATGCCTACCGGATCACCGACACGCATCCGGAGGGGCGAGGGGCGGCCGCCTGCATGCAGATGGCGCTCGACGACGCGGGCCTCGGGGCGGACGCGATCGACTACATCAACGCGCACGGGACGAGCACCGACGTCAACGACCGGGTCGAGACGCTCGCCATTCGCAAGGTGTTCCGCGACCGGGCCGACGCCGTGCCGGTATCGAGCACCAAGAGCATGATGGGGCACCTGATCGCCGCCGCCGGTGCGACGGAGGTCATCGTCTGCCTGCTGGCCATCCGCGACGGACTGCTCCCGCCGACCATCAACTACGAGACGCCCGACCCGGACTGCGATCTCGACTACGTGCCGAACGCGGTGCGGCAGGCACGATGCGACCGAGCCCTTTCCAACAGCTTCGGGTTCGGCGGACAGAACATCTCGCTGATCGTGAGCCGCTTCACGGGGTGAGGGGGCTGGCGCCGAGGGTGCGTGGGGCCGCCCCGTTCGCCCATCTTGCCGACCGCAGGGTTTTCTCAATCGGCGTCGGAGGCACGACCGATACCACCGGTGTCGCGAGGGTGCGTGCGCGGTGGTGGTTCGCCGCCGGCCGGCCCTGGCATCAGCGGGAATCCCTCCCATGCATCGCGCCTTCGTCCTGGCCGCCCTCGCCATGCTCGCCGTCGGCTCGACCGGCTGCTCGATCGTCGATCGCCTGTTCCTGCTCAACACCGACGGGCCCTACGGGCACCATGCCCACCAGGGCGCCTGTCGCGACGGTGCCTGCGAGGACGGACAGTGCGGGCCTGCCTGCCAGGACGGGCAGTGCGGCCCGGGCATGTGCCACGGTGCGGCATGTCATCCGCCCAAGGGTCCGCACGTCGGCCGCTACGGCGGCCTCGCGAAGCATCATCTCTCCGAGGCCGAGAAGGCCGCGCTCGAGGCCTCGGACTACGCCGCCGTCACACCGGCCGGCCCGCCGAGCGGAGCCGTCGCCTACCCGTACTACACGACGCGTGGCCCCCGCGACTTTCTCGCCAAGTGCCCGCCGTCCATCGGCCCGTGAGCGGTGCGGCCGCCTCGCGACGGCATCGCGGTGTGAACGGATGAGCGACCGGGTCGCCGCCCATTCGCCGGCGGCGGGAGCCGGGCTCGGGCATGCCCTGCGGGAAGGTACAGTGGTGCGACCGTTTCGCACCCAGTCGTCCCGGAGGACCTTCCCGTGAGCGCACCGAAACCCTCGATATCCGGCTTCGGGACCGACGCGACGGGTCGGCTGACCACGGTTGGCTGGCTGGTCTGCATCATCGCGTCGATCGGCTTCGCATTCGACATCTACGAACTGCTGATGCTGCCGCTCATCGCGCGGCCGGCGCTGCTCGAGCTCGGCAATTTCCAGCCGGGCAGCCCCGGGTTCCTCCGGTGGGTCGGGATCCTGTTCTACGTGCCGGCCCTCTGCGGCGGGCTGTTCGGACTGCTCGGAGGCTATCTCACCGACCGGCTGGGTCGGCGTCGCGTGCTCACGTGGAGCATCCTCGTCTACGCCTTCGCCGCCTTCGCGGCCGGTTTTTCCACGAACCTGTGGATGCTGCTCGTCTGTCGGTGCCTCGTGTTCGTGGGCGTCTGCGTGGAGTTCGTCGCGGCGGTGGCGTGGCTCGCGGAGCTGTTCCCCGATCCGAAGCAACGCGAGCGCGTGCTCGGCTACACCCAGGCCTTTTCGTCGATCGGAGGGCTGCTCGTGGCGGTCGCCAACGGCATCGCGGTCGAGAATGCGACGTCGTTTCCGGCCATCCGGATTCCGGAGAGCCTCTCGTTCCTCGGTTCCATCGGGGCGGCGCACCAGCACGAGCCTTGGCGGTACACGCTCATGAGCGGCCTGATTCCCGCCCTGCCTCTGATCTTGATCCGGCCGTTCCTGCCGGAATCGCCGATCTGGGCCCGGCGTCGCGACGAGGGTACGCTCCGCCGGCCGAGCATCGCGGAGCTCTTTTCACCCGCACTGCGCCGCACGACCCTGGCCACCACCGTCGGGTTCGCCTGCACCCTGGGCATCGCATTCGGTGCGATCCAGCAGATGCCGCAGGTCGTGCCCGGACTGTCCGAGGTGCAGGCGAAGGGCCGCGAGCTCGGAGAGCAGGCGAAGGCGGCGGCCATCGCGAAGGGAACCGACGATCCGAAGGCACTGGCGGCCGTCGCCGGTCCGGCGATGGCGCGTCACGGTCAGAAGGTGGCTTCCGAGTACACGAAGGTGCAGGAGGTGGGAGGTCTTCTGGGCCGCTGCCTGATGGCCGTGGTGCTCGCGGGCGGCCTCGCATGGGGGTGGAAGCTCCGGCTCTTCCAGATTCCGGGACTCCTCCTCGTGCCGGCCGTGTTCTGGTTTTTCCTGCGCGTGCCCAACACGACCTTCTTCGAGATTCCTCTCGAGTCGATCCATCTCGGGACGATTCCGGTCACGACGATGTCGGTCGGCATGTTCCTCATCGGGCTGTGCACCGTCGCGCAGCTCTCGTTCTGGGGCAACTACCTTCCCCACGTCTTCCCCGTCCACCTGCGGGGCACCGGAGAGAGCTTCGCCGCCAACATCGGCGGTCGCATGATCGGGACGTCCGCCGCCGCCCTCACGTCGGCACTGGCCGGACTGATGCCCGGCGGCTCGCCCCCCGTCACGTTTTCCACGGCCGCCGCCCTGGTCGGCGGGCTGATCTGTCTCGTGGGCCTCGCCGCGAGCTTCCTGCTGCCAGAGCCGTCCGGCGACATCGACGCCTGACGGCCGACCGCTCACTCGGCGAGCGTGCGCGGGGCCCGGGGGGCATCGTCGGGCAGCGTGGGCACGGTCCAGATCGTGTAGAGCCCGGCCGCGACCGCCGCCAGGAACACGTACCGCAGCCACCACGGCAGGCTGCTGTAGAGCAGGCTCACCGCCACGACCGCGACGACCACGAGGATGGCGCGGTGTTTCAGTCCGCGACGGATGCCGCGGTAGTGGTGCCAGTCGTCGAGCGTCGGGCCGAACCACTGCGAGCGGTGGAGCCACGCGTGGATCCGCGGGGAACCCCGATAGAAGCACCAGCTCGCCAAGAGCACGAACGGGGTCGTCGGCAGGAGCGGGAGCACGACGCCCAGCATCGCGAGCGCGAGACAGGCCCATCCCCCGGCGACGTACAGAAAACTCTTGAGCGGGTCGGTGACCGGGCGCAGGTCCATCGACGGTCATCCGGAGAGGGGCGCGATCGCGGGATTCTAGCACGGTCGGTTTTGCCGTATGCTGCCCGCCAATCCGCCACGCTCGTGCCCCCCGCGCGACGCGGCCGTCCCGCCCGCCTCCGGAGAATCCCGCCATGCCGCTCGTCCCGATGCGCATCCTGCTCGATCATGCCGCCGAGCATGGCTACGGTCTGGCCGCCTTCAACGTCAACAACATGGAGCAGGTCCAGGCGATCATGGAGGCGGCGAAGGAGACCGATTCGCCGGTCATCATCCAGGCCTCCCGCGGCGCCCGCAGCTACTCGCAGGACAACTACCTCCGCCACCTGATGCTCGCCGCGGCCGAGCTCTATCCGAAGATCCCGATCGCGATGCATCAGGACCACGGCAACTCGCCGGCCACCTGCCAGAGCGCGATCGACAACGGATTCACGAGCGTGATGATGGACGGCTCGCTCAAGGACGACGGCAAGACGCCGGCCGACTTCGACTACAACGTGAAGGTGACGAAGGAGGTCGTGCAGTCGGCGCATCGGCAGGGTGTGTCCGTGGAGGGCGAGCTTGGCTGCCTGGGTTCGCTCGAGAGCGGCGAGGGGGAGGCCGAGGACGGCCATGGCGCCAGCGGCAAGCTCTCGCACGACCAGCTGCTCACCGACCCCGACGAGGCGCAGCGGTTCGTGGCGGCGACCGGCGTCGACGCGCTCGCCGTGGCGATCGGCACGAGCCACGGGGCCTACAAGTTCACCCGCAAGCCCGACGGCGAGGTGCTCGCGATGAAGCGGATCGAGGAGATCCACCGGATGCTCCCCAACTGCCACCTCGTGATGCACGGCTCGTCGAGCGTGCCGCAGGATCTCCAGGACATCATCAACAAGTACGGCGGCAGGATGCCGCAGACCTGGGGCGTGCCCGTGGAGGAGATCCAGCGGGGCATCAAGCACGGCGTCCGCAAGATCAACGTCGACACCGACTGCCGCATGGCGATCACGGGCGCGATCCGCAAGGTGCTCTTCGAGACGCCAGAGAAGTTCGACCCGCGCGACTACCTCAAGCCGTCGCGCGAGGCGATGAAGAAGGTGTGCGCCGAGCGGATGACGCAGTTCGGTCAGGCTGGCAATGCCGGCCGGGTCCCGGTCGTCTCGCTCGCCGAGATGGCGAAGCGCTACGGCGCGGCCTGACGTCGCCCGCGGGGCCGCCCCAGGAGCCGTAGCCCGCCGCAAAACACGCGTTGCGGCGGGTGTGTCGTCGGCCTACAGTCCCCGGCCCCCGCCGACACGCTGCGGCGGTGCCGATCCGGGACGCATGCCATGCGCGACGACGAGGACATTCTCGAGTACGGGCGGGGCATCCTGCGGGCGGAAGGCCGCGCGGTCGTCACGGCGGCCGACGCGCTGGACGGCTCCTTCGTGCGTGCGGTGCGCATGCTCGAGGGCTGCACGGGCAGCGTGGTCGTGACGGGCATCGGGAAGGCGGGCCTCGTCGCCCGCAAGATCTCCGCGACCCTCGCGTCGACGGGGACGCCGAGCCACTTCCTTCATCCGGCGGAGGCGATGCACGGCGATCTCGGAACGCTGCGCGGCGACGACGTGATCCTCGCGCTCTCCCAGTCGGGCGAGACGGAGGAGATCGTCCGACTCCTGCCACACCTCGCCGCGCGACGGATTCCGATCGTGGGACTCACGGGTCGGGGAGACAGCGCCCTCGGCCGTGCGGCGGCGGTGGTGGTGGCGACCGGCACGGTCCGCGAGGCCTGCGGGCTGGGACTCGCGCCGAGCACGAGCACCGCGCTCATGCTGGCCCTCGGTGACGGCCTCGCCCTGGCGGCCAGTGCGCTGCGACGCTTCACGCCGGAGGACTTCGCGGCACGCCATCCGGGCGGAAGCCTCGGTCGGCAGCTCATGCTCGTCGAGGACGCCATGCGGCCGCTGGCAGAATGCCGGGTGGCGGCGGTGGCGGACACGGTGCGGGCGGTCTTCGCCCGGCCACTGCCGGCCCGCCGGACCGGCGCCGTGATGCTGATCGAGGCCGATGGAACACTCGCCGGCATCTTCACCGACAGCGATCTCGCCAGGCTCTTCGAGCGTCGGCTCGACGCGGCGCTCGACGGTCCGATCAGCGCGGTGATGACGGGTCGGCCCGCCGTCATCCCGGTGGGATCGCGGCTCCGGGATGCGGTCGCCGTGCTCGAGGCGCGGCGGGTGAGCGAACTCCCGATCGTCGACGAGGCGGGTCGACCGGTCGGCCTGCTCGACATCGTCGATCTGGTCGGCCTCGTCTCCCCGGCGGCGCTCGCCGGCATGCTGCCCGGTGCGGTCGCCGCCTGAGCCCGGGGCGGGGCCCGCTCCCTCCATCCGAACACGGATCGTTCCCGTCATGGCCGAGACCGACCTCGACACGAGACTCGCACGGGTCACGCTTCTCCTGCTCGACGTCGATGGCGTCCTCACCGACGGCGGCGTCACGTGGGGGAACGACGGCATCGAGCAGAAGACGTTCCACATCCGTGACGGGCTGGGCCTGCGGCTGTGGCAGCGCTCGGGCGGCCGGACGGGAATCGTGACCGGGCGATCGAGCCACGTCGTGCAGCTGCGCGCGACCGAGCTCGGCATCGGGCTCGTGCGGCAGGGAATCGAGGACAAACTCGGAGCCGTGTCGGCGATCGTGGCCGAGGCGGGGCTCACCTGGGACGAGGTCGCATTCGTCGGGGATGACCTGCCCGACCTGCCGGTCATCCTGCGCTGCGGCGTCGGCGTGGCGGTGGCCGATGCCTGCGACGAGATGCTGGCGGCGGCCACGCTCGTCACGTCGCGACCTGGCGGGCGTGGCGCCGTGCGGGAGGTCGTCGAGCGGCTGCTGCGCGCCCGAGGCGCGTGGGACTCGGTCGTGGCCCGTTATGCGACCGCCGTGACGACCGTCGACGGGCCGCACCCGCCCGCCCCCTCAGCGGGCTGAGGTCACCGATGGAACATCGCCTCGGCCGGACGGTGCGGGTGTTCCTCGTGGTGCTCGCCACGATGGGCCTCTACCGGCTGGTGGTCGTGCCGTGGGTGGAACCCCGGACCGGCGACCCCACCACGCTCGCGATGACGCCGGAGGAGGCGGCTGCGATCCGCGCGCGGGCGGACGAGCGGCTCGCGTCGCTGGGGGACGTCTTCCCCGCGGGCGCCTGGGAACGGGATGACCCGATCGTGCTCGAGAGCCGACAGATGCGGCTCCTCTTCAAGGAGTACCACACGCTGCCGGACGGTCGCGTGAACCTCGTGCCCTGCACGCTCGCGCTGCTCCCCGACCGTTCACGGGGAGCGACGGGTGGACGCACGCTCGTGCTGCGGGCGCCGCAGGGGGCCGTGCTCGAGTTCGACGAGCCGCTCGACCTGCAGCGCGGGCGCCTCGCGAAACTCGTCGGCGGGAGCCTGCGCGGGCAGGTGACGATCCGCGGCACGCCGTCCGCGTCCGGACTCGAGGACGACATCGAGATCGTCACGCGGGACATCACGCTCGACCAGCTCGAGGTCCGCACCGTCGAGACCGTCCAATTCCGCTACGGTCGCTCGAGCGGCAGCGGCCGCGGGCTCGTGGCCAGGCTCACGCCCCGCGGCGAGGGTTCCGACCACGGCCCCAACATCGGCGGCGTCGATCTCATCCGACTCGAACGGGACGTGCGCATGCGGCTCGAGGGTGTCGGAGGGCGCCTGATGCCCGGACAGACTCCGGCGGCGGAGACGACGTCCGCGGCGCCCGTGCTCGTGAACTGCCGGGGAGGTCTTTCCTACAACGTGTCGGCGAACGTGATCACGCTGGAGGATCACGTCGATGTGGTGCGCACGGGCGAGGGTTCCGTCACCGACCATCTGGCCTGTGATCTGCTGGCGATCGTCCTCGCGCGCGAGGACGCCGGCGAGCCGCGCGGTGCCGGTGCGACGACGCCCGCGGCGGGGTCGAGACGAGGGCTCGAGCCGGTCGAGATCCAGGCGAAGGGGAGCCCCGTCGTGGTCACCTCGAGCGGCGCCGGCGTCGAGGCGCGCGCCGCCCGTCTCGGGTACGAGATCGCCACGCGACGCATTCTTCTCGACGGCGAGGAGCCCGTGTCACTGGCGGTGCGGGGCTCGGAGATGGAGGCGCGCAAGATCGACTATTGTCCGGGTCCGCCGGGCGATCCCGGGGCGCTGCTCGCCGTCGGGCCCGGATGGCTCCGGGCGAGGCCGGAGCGCGGCGCGCCGATCCAGGCGCGGTGGCAGCAGTGGCTGCGGATGCGACCCGATGGAGAGGGGCACGTCGTCTCGCTGTCCGGTGGGGCCGAGGTCGCCGTCGACGGGCAGGGTCGGCTGGGCGCGGGAGAGATGCACCTGTGGCTCGACGTGCTCGCCGGGGCAGCCGGTGGCACCGCGCCGCGGAGCGATGTCGGGTCGTCGTCGGGGATCGGCCCCGACCTCTCCCGCATTCGCCCCTCGCGCATGCTCGCGCGCGGCACCGTCGACGCCGCGGCGGGTCCGGTCACCGCACGCACCGAGCGGCTGGAGGTGTGGTTTCGCACGGTCTCGGAGGAGACCATGGGCGGACAGGCGGCCGGCGTGCCTGGTTCCCCCGGCGGGTCCGGGATGAACGGCGGCCGTCCCGCCGCCGACGGGGTGCGTCTCACCGCCACCGCCGCGCTCGTGCGGGGCCTCGTGCACATGGCGCCCGGCGGCAGCCACCTCGAGGAGGTTTCGATGGAGGGTCAGGTGCGGCTCGTGGAGCAGACCGCCGATGGAGTCGCGCCCGTCGCACCCACGCCCGCCGGGGGGCTCGAGATCCTCGGCGAGCAACTCCAGTTGTCCCGCGCGGCACGCTTCGACGCGCGGGCCGTCATCGCAGGGCGTCCGGCGCGGGTGCGCGGGCGCGGCATCGATCTCGAGGGCCCGCTCGTCGAGTTCGATCGGGGCCGTGGCCGGCTGCTCGTGGATGGCGCGGGGAAACTGCGCCTGCCGCCGGTGGCGGCGAGCGGCGGGCTCGGTGGTCTGGGCTTCACGGGCCCGTCGGTGCAGCCCCCCGCGGCCGCCGCGGCGCCCGCCGAGCCGCTCGACGTGACATGGCAGGGACGCATGGACTTCGACGGCCTCACGGCGCGGTTTACCGATCGCGTCGAGGCGATCGGCGCCGGCGCCTCGCTGCGGGCCGGCGTGCTCGACGTGGCCTTCGACCGACCGTTCGAGCTCGCGTCCGACGGACGGCGTGGAGACGCACCGCAGCCACAGGTGGCGCGGGTGTCCTGCGGCAACGGCGTGCGGGTCGAGAGTCAGTCCGACGCCGCCGACGGGCAGCGGTCGCTGGAGCGGCTCTTTGCACGGGAACTCGTGATCGACCGCATGACCGGAGACGTCACCGGCATCGGGCCGGGCCGACTCACCAGCACCCGGCACGGCGAGGCTCCGGTGCTTGCGGTCGCCTCCGCGTCTCCGGCATCCCAGGCCGCCCCGGCCCGCCGTCCGCCCGGACCGACCTATCTCGGCGTCGATTTCCAGCGTGGCCTGAGCGGGAATCTGCATCGCCGATCACTGGAGTTCCAGCAACGCGTGGAGGCGATCTGGGGTCCGGTGGCCGATTGGGACGCCACGCTCGATCCCCACGCGCCCGGCGGTCCGCCCGCGGACGCCGTCGTCGTGTCGTGTGACGCGCTGGGCATCGGTCAGACGACGGCGGCGGCGGAGGCCCGTCCCGCGATCGAACTGGCCGCCGCGGGCAACGTCCTCGTCGAGGGCGAGGCCTTCACGGCGCGCAGTGCGCGGCTCACCTGGAGTGAGGCCAAGGATCTGCTCGTGTTCGAGGGGGATGGTCGGAGCGACGCGCGGCTCTTCCGCCAGACCCGCCCCGGCGCCGCGCCGTCGAGCGCGTCGGCGGGCAAGATCCTCTACTGGCGCGCCCTCGAGCGCGTCGAGGTGGAGGACGCCCGTTACCTCGATCTCGATCAGCTCCGCGGAGGACCGAGTCCCGGCCTGCCGGGGACTCGGCCCGCACCACAACGCACACCCGCCGCCGCGCTGCCTGCCACGTGAGTGGCCGTCCGCACGCGGCGGATGAGATCCCGTTGCCGCCCCCGACCCGGCGACACACGTGTCGTGAATGGGCTCTGGCCCGACCGACGGAG
>DNLZ01000004.1:536-741 GCA_003488325.1 Planctomycetaceae bacterium | reverse complement strand
GCTACGCGCCCACCCGCCCGATCGCCTCGATCCATCGGGTGACCATCCGTTCGGCGGGGAACTCGGCTCGGGCACGGGCGGCCGCGGCCATGCCGTACCGACGTGCAAGCGCATCATCCTCGATGATCTCCAGCGCGCGGCGCGGCAGTTCACTCTCCGGCAGGGCCGGGACGACGCGGCCCGTCTCCCCGTCGACGACGAGCTG
>DNLZ01000004.1:0-217 GCA_003488325.1 Planctomycetaceae bacterium | reverse complement strand
CGGGCGGCGTCGCTCTCGACCATCACGGCCGGCACGCCGAGCGCCATGCCGTCGAGGACGGCGCCACCGCAGGCGACGGTGCCCGACTGCCATGTGAGCCGCACGTGGGCGAGCAGGTCGGGGAGGATCGGGCAGGAAGGCGTCACCACGAGCCGCTCCGCGAACTCCTGCACCCGCGCGCGTCGTCGCACCCGCCGCAGCAGGGGGCCGGCACCCA
>DNLZ01000099.1:11520-12572 GCA_003488325.1 Planctomycetaceae bacterium | reverse complement strand
GACGCGTTTCATGATTCAGCGGTGCTGCCCTCTTCCAGCCACCGAAACCGCGGCACGCGTCGCCCATCGACCTCGACGGTCTCGGCGAACATCGCCGCCGGCCGCACCCAGAGCCCGTGGTCGCCGTACTCCTGCCGGTAGACGACGAGTTCCTCGAGCGTCTCGCTGTGCCGGGCGACGCCGAGCACCGTGTAGTCGTGGCCCTTGTAGTGCCGGTAGCGCCCCGGCGTGATCTCAGCCATGCATCGCTCCTGTTTCCCGTCAGCCCCGATTCATCCACGTGATCGACAACTGCAACACCGTGGCGATCGAGACCCAGATGAAGTAGGGGACCTGGGCCACGGCCACCCAGCGATGGTGTGGCCAGACGGCCACCATCATCCAGAGGATCGTGACCCAGACGGTGAGAATGTCGACCGCCGCGAGCGGGAGGTTGCGCAGGCCGAACTGGATCGCGGTGAAGAGCAGATTCGCCACGAGGTTGATCGCGAACGGCAGCGCCACCAGCAGGGGCAGCCGATCCCGCGCGGCCTGCACGAAGACGTAGCCGAAGGTCGCGAGGATCACGGGATAGAGCACCTGCCAGATGAGGCCGATCGTGCGCGGTGCGGGGGTCCACGACGGCTTGGCGAGGCTCTGGTACCAGTCCATCCAGGGAACGTCTGTCATGCGATGATCCCGGCGCGAGGGGTGGGCTGCAGACGGCGTCTGGCTGGTAGGATGCCGATCGGATCATAGACCCAGTCCTCGGGATCCCGCATGGGCCGCAGCGTCGTTCTCGCCGGAGCGGCTCGTTGCCCCGGCTGCAGCCTGCCCCCGAGGTGGTGCACGTGCCATGCCCTGCCGCCGGTCGAAACACGGCTCGCGGTCCACGTGCTCATCCATCGCGGCGAGACCAGAAAACCGTCGAGCACCGGTGCCCTCGTCGTGCGGACGGTGACCGGTGCTGTATCCCACGTGTACCAGCGGCCGACGCGCTTCCATGCCGCCCGGGGTGTTTCCGCGGAGCTCGCGCAGTCCAAGGGGGACCTCTGGATCCTCCACCCGGGTGG
>DNLZ01000099.1:2610-11149 GCA_003488325.1 Planctomycetaceae bacterium | reverse complement strand
GCGCGTGCTGCTCCTCGATGGCACGTGGCGGCAGGCCCGCGAGATGCTGCGCACCGTCGAGGGCCTCGGGAGGTGCGTGCGTCTGCCGGACGCCGGTGACGCGCCGGGGCGCTACTGGCTCCGCGACCAGCCGGCGGCCATGCACCTTTCCACCGCGGAGGCGCTCGCAGGCGTGCTGCGGAGTGTCGGTGAACGCGAGGCGGAGCGACGGCTTCGACTCCACTTCGAACTGCACGTCTACGCCACGCTGCTCTCCCGCGGCCGTCGCGAGATGGCGGAGCGATACCTCGGCCTGTCACCCCTGCTCACCGACGCACCGCAGGTCGTCGACCGGCTGCACGCGCGGGCCCGCACCGCGTCGGACGCGCCGGCAGCCTGACCGGCACAACGGGAGCGGCGTGCGGACATGACCACCGCGACCACCATCACCGAGGCGCTCGTCGTCATCGATCTGCAGAACGATTTTTGTCCCGGCGGAGCCCTGCCCGTTCCCGATGGTGATGCGATCGTGCCGCTCGTCAATCGACTGCTCGACCGGGCCGCGATCCGCATCCTCACTCAGGACTGGCATCCCGCGGGCCATGCGTCGTTCGCCACGAGTCACGTCGACAAGAGGCCCGGCGACCGGGCGATCGTCGGCGGCGTCGAGCAGACGCTCTGGCCCGTGCACTGCGTCCAGGGCACGTCCGGTGCCTCGTTCCATGCAGACCTGCACACCGATCGCGCGGATCTCCTGCTCCGCAAGGGCTCCCGACCGGACGTCGACAGCTACTCCGCGTTCTTCGAGAATGACCGAATTACGCCCAGCGGCCTCGACGGGTATCTGCGTGCCCGCGGCGTCCGTGGCCTCGCCATCGTCGGCCTCGCGCTCGACGTCTGCGTCGCCGCTTCGGCCGTCGATGCCGCTCGGCTCGGCTACACGACCCGCGTCGTGCTTCCTGCGTGTCGCGGCATCGACCTGAACGGTTCGCTCGCGGCGGCAACCGGTGCGATGCGATCGGCCGGCGTGCTGCTCGACGCCGGCGACGCTCTGTCGTGACGCCGTGTGTGGGCGCGTCGCGTCGGACTGCGGTCGAGGATCGGAGCGAGCGACTCCCCGATTCGCCGAGATGATCGCGTTTCGGTGGCCGATCGTGCGGGGTATACTCCCGTTGGAACAGGGGCCTGTGACCAGAGGTCGCTGCGACCGCCCCTGTGACGCGGCACCCTGCCCTCGTGCGCGGAGGAGCGTCATGCCTCGCGAACCGCTGTCGTCCCGCCGGGACACGACCAGGCTTCTGAGCCGGCGGGATGCCGTGCGTGCCGGATCGATCGGCATGCTCGGCCTCGCGGAACTTGCCCGGGTGCGCTCCGCGGCGGGAGCGTCGGGTCAGCCGTCCCGCGCGGTCATCTTCATCTTTCTCTCCGGTGGCCTCGCCCAGCACGAGAGCTTCGATCCCAAGCCGGATGGGCCGCTCGACATCCGGGGCGACTTCGCGGCGATCTCCACGCGGTCCGCCGGAGTGCGGGTCTGCGAGCACCTGCCGATGCTCGCGGCACGAAGCGAGCGCTGGGCGCTCTGCCGCTCGCTCACGCACGGCTCCAACGAGCACAGTGCCGGCCACCACATCATGCTCACGGGACGTTCCGACCTGCCGACCGGGTTCGACCCGAGCAGGCCGAAGCCCACGGACTGGCCGTCGATCCCCGCCCTGGTGTCGTCCATCCTGCCGTCCCACGACATCCTGCCCCCGGCGATCGTGCTGCCCGAGAAGATCGTGCACCGCACCGGCCGCACCGTTCCCGGGCAGTTCGCCGGCATGCTCGGTCGAACCCGTGAACCGTGGTTCCTGGAGTGCTCTCCGTACAACCCCGTCACCTACGGCGCGTATCCCGAATATCTCTTCCACCACGCCACCGGCGCCGCGACGCAGGAGTCGCTCGCCTTCCGGCCGCTCGAACTCTCGATTCCCCAGTCGCTCATGGAGGGCCGCCTCCTCGATCGGATCGGCCTGCGCGATCGGCTCGACCGTCAGCGGGCCGAACTCGAACGGACCGCCGAGGAACGGTCGTTCGACCGGTATCGCGGCATGGCCACGTCGCTGCTTCTCGACCCGGACGTCTCCGGGGCGTTCGACATCACGCAGGCGCCCCCGGAACTGCGCGAGCGCTACGGCGAGAACGCATTCGGCTGGTCCCTCCTCCTGGCCGCGCGACTCGTGGAGGCCGGCGTCTCCCTCGTGCAGGTGAATCTCGGCAACAACGAGGCCTGGGATACCCATCAGTCCGCGTGGACGAACCTGCGGCGGTTCCTGCTGCCGCCGATGGATCGGGCCGTCTCGGCGCTGCTCGACGATCTCGAAACTCGTGGACTCCTCGACACGACGCTCGTCGCGATGGCGGGCGAGTTTGGGCGCACGCCGAAGATCAGCACGCTCGCGGGCGCGACCGAGGCCGGCCGGGACCACTGGGGCCGCGTGCAGACGGCGTTCTTCGCCGGCGGCGGCGTGCGGGGCGGCACGATCGTCGGCTCGAGCGACCGCTTCGGCGGTGAGCCGGCAAGCGACCCACAGCGTCCCGAGGATTTCGCGGCCACGCTCTACCACGGCTTGGGCCTGCGGCCGGACACGGTCTGGCACGACGAGCTCGGCCGGCCGTTCCCGCTCAGCGACGGCAGGCCGATCCCCGGTCTGTGGGCCGGTGCCTGACGCCGGTCGGCCTGCCGCACCGCCTCCGACCCGTGGCTTCGTCCGCTCGTGACGACCTGCGACCGATTTTCGGGGTAGTGTTCCAAGGGCGGTCGTCGCGTGGGGCGGCCGCGGTGTCCGGGCTGGAGAATCTGCCATGTGGTGTGGGACAGACAGCCCGTTGGGCCGCGTTGCGTCGGCCGTCTGCCTCGCGATGGCCGTCGACGTGGCGTGTGCCCAGGCGACGGGTGGCGCGGGAACGCCCGCGGATCGTCCCTCCTCGGTGGCCGCCGACGCGAGTGAAGCGGGCGCCATCGACATCACGAAAGACGGCTTTTTGACGCAGGTGAAACGGGACACGGTCTATCGCAACGATCTCCTTGCCCAGAGGCTCGTGCCCGTGCCTCGATCGGAGTGGAAGGCCGGTCACGTCTATTTTCGCTTCCATCCCGGTCTCGCGAGGCACGTCTGGAGCCTCGCGACGGCCGACGGTGGGTTTCGCTATGCCCTCGGCCCGGGATCAGTCCAGCAGACGCGGCAGTTCGACCCGCGCGCCTCGACGGAGGAACGCCAGCGGGCGCTTCAGGCACGGGCGCCCGAGATGGCACGCCTGCTCGAGATCCAGGGCACCCTGCCGACGGTGATCCTCGGTGCAGACGAGCGCTGGGATGCGCATGTCGGGCCGAGCGTCGTGAGTGTTTTCGATCTCGACACCGGCCGGCGTTGGGAATGGCACGGCATCGCCCCGGTCGGCGTGATCCACAGCGGCGGTCCGCGGTGGGCACGACAGGGGTCGGGATATGGACCGGTCGACCCCGTCCGGCCACCGGTTCTGCCGGTGACCGCCGCCTTCTGTCCCTGCCCGTAAGCCCGCGCGGCACCCGGCGAAAGGCCGCCGATTGGCCTTCCGCCGGTCGGCACCTCCCGGTACCCTCCCTCGCCCCGACGACGGAGGTTGCCCATGATCTCGCCGCGATACGCCGCTGGCCTCCGCAGCCCTCGATGCACCCTGTGGCTCACCCCCCTGCTGCTCGCGTGGGGCGCCGATACGGTGCGTGCGGATGACGCCGCACCGCCACGTGAACTGGCGATGCGGATGGAGAGCGAGCTCTTCGCCAACGGCGGCGACAAGCCGGTCGCCCGCAGCCTGACGCTCTTTCGTGACGGCGTCGCCTGGGACTTCCTCGAGCTGCCCGGCGACGATGACGACAAGACCCTGCGGCTCGTCGAGGTCGTCCTGCACGATCCCGCCCGCGACCGCGTCGTCGTGATCGACCCGAAGCGCAACGTCAAGACGCAGATCGAGACCGTGCGGCTCGAGCGGCTGGCCGTGTCGTTGGCCTCGTGGGCCCGGCGCGACGACGATCGGCTCGTGCGCTGGGCCGGTGGGCCGGATTTCGACGACGGGCTGACGAAGACGGACACCACGATCGAGCTCGCCGGTCCACGGGTGCGCTATGCGGTCGCCCATGCACCGGCACCGTCGAACGAAGCGGCCATGGCCTACCGCGAGTTCGCCGACACGGCGCTGCTGCTGCGAGCGCTCCTGCATCCCGGCGGCCTGCCTCCGTTTCCGCGGCTCGCGCTCAATCGCCACCTCGAGACGGCCGGTGCCATCCCATGCGAGGTGACGCTCGAGATGGATTCGCGATTCGCGTCGCTCGGCGGTCGCACGGACCGGATGACCTGTCGCCATCGCCTCCATCCGCGCCTCCTCACCAACGACGCGGCCAAGATCGACGATGCCGCCGCCCGGAGCGCCGCTGCGGAGGCCGTCGCGCTCGCGGCCTTCGTCGAACGGATCGCCCCGCCGAAGGAGTGACGCTCCGCCGGCGTGAGCCGAAGGCCACCGCCGTCCGGCGTCGGCATCCCGCGCGCGATCGTCACAACAGGCGTGATCCGCGAAGCTTCGCCCGCCCCGAAGGCCGGCGGGCTCGCCGGACGATGTTGCCTATGGCTCGTATCTTTCCTGACCGCGCGACTCGCCCAGGGCGCAGGAGGCGGAACGCGATCGGGAAACCTGTCGAACGGGGGGACGGGGAGCCGCGGGTGCACGCTCACGGACCAAGGCCGTGGCGGCAACGTTGACATTTGTACATGCGTTTCGGTACGTTCACGCACAACATCCATATCAAGGAACGGAGGCTTTCGATGCTGGTGCTGTCCCGCAAACAAAACGAACGGATTCGAGTGGGTGACTCGGTGGTGGTGACGGTGGTCCGAGTCAGTGGCGACAAGGTGCGGATCGGGATCGAGGCTCCGCCGAACGTGCGGGTGCTCCGCGACGAACTCGAGGATGAGTGCCTCGGTGCCGTCGTACTCGATGCCTCGGCCGAACTGCCCATCCCGCGGCTGATGGGGGTCGCCGGCTGACGACCGGACGATGGACCCGCGATTCACGCGAGACGGAGTGTGGCCACCACGTCCTCCCGGCACGAGTCCCTCCTGAACCAGACGACGCCGCGGTCGCCCACGAGGCGGCCGCGGCGGTTGGTCGTGGGGGCGCTGATCGTCCTCGGTTCGGCCGGCGTGGCGGCATCGGGCGGCATGCTGGCCCTCGCCCACCGCCCCGGCTTCCATGCGACACGGGGATCGCACGCTCCCGATCCGGGCGCCGCCCGTCGCTTCATCACGAAGGCGGCCTCGCTCCGCGATGCCGCCAGTCGTTCGGGCTCGTGGGACCAGGCCTTCACGGAGCAGGAGTGCAACGCGTGGCTTGCGGACGATCTGCCGCACAAGCATCCGGGTCTTCTGCCGGCGGGTGTGGTCGAACCCCGGGTGCGGCTCGGTCCCGGGACCGTGGACATCGCCGCGGTGCTCACCGAGGTGTTTCCCCTGCCGGCGTGGCTGGCCGGTGCGATCCGGCCGGTCGGCTCCCTGCGGCTGCAGGTGCGGCTCGCGGGGGTCGGACGGGTGGAGTGTCGGCTCGCCAGCGCCCATCTCGGGGCGATTCCGTTGCCGAAGGGTAGGCTCCTGCACGCGGCGGCGGACCGCCTGCGACAGCTGGGCCTCACCTGCGACATCCCCAGGGTGGACGGCCAGAGCGTGCTTGTGGTCACCTTGCCGACGGGCGGGCCGGGCCGCCCGTCGATGCGTGTCGCGGCGCTGGCCGTCGGCGACGGTGAAGTGCTCGTGGCGGGTTCGACGGTGGAGCCGCGATGACGACGATCTCGTTTCTGGGAGCGGCCGGGGTGGTCTCCGGCTCACGGCATCTGCTCACCGCCGGCCGGAGGAAGGTGCTCGTCGACTGCGGGCTGTTCCAGGGGGAGAAGCGCCTGCGCGATCGCAACTGGGCCCCCTTTCCCGTGCGAGCGGAGACGATCGACGCGATCGTGCTCACGCACGGGCACATCGATCACTCCGGGTTTCTGCCGCGGCTCGTCCGTGAGGGCTTCAGCGGCGCGATCTGGACCACGGCGGCGACCGCCGACCTGCTCGGTCTGCTGCTCTACGATTCGGCGAAGTGCCAGAGCGAGGACGCGGAATATGCCAACCGCAAGGGCTATTCCCGCCACCAGCCGGCGCTGCCCCTCTACGAGGAGCGCGACGTGCAGCGCACGCTCCGGCTCCTGCGCACCATGCCGAGACTCGAGTGGTTCACCCCGACCGAGGGCGTGCGGTGCCGCTTTCACGACGCCGGCCACATGCTCGGCAGCTCGTTCGTCGAGACGGAGGTCGCTGCAGCGGACGAACGCGCCCCGCTGCGGATCGTCTTCTCGGGTGACATCGGCCGCTTCAGCGCACCGCTCTACCACGATCCGGTGCCGCCGCCGCCCTGCGACTACCTCCTGCTCGAGAGCACCTACGGAGACCGCGATCATCCGTCGAGCCGACCGCTCGACGAGCTCGAGGGTGTCGTGAAGGAGGCGATCGCAAGGGGCGGGGTGCTCCTCGTGGCGTCGTTCGCCGTGGGTCGCGCACAGCAGCTCGTCTACCTGCTGCGCACGCTCATGGCGGCCGGACGCGTGCCGGATGTGCCGATCTGGGTGGATTCGCCGATGGCGGTCGATGCCATGGAGGTCTTCCGCCGGCACGGGCAGGAGCACGACTTCACCGAGGCGCAGGCCGAGGGTGTGATCACGTCGCTCGTCAGCCCGTTCGTGCGGCTGTCGCGGACCGCGGCCGAATCGAAGTCGATCAACGACCATCGTGGCCCCGGCATCGTCATCGCATCGAGCGGGATGATGAACGGGGGCCGCATCCTCCACCACCTCGCGCGGCGGCTGCCCGATCCGCGGACGACCGTGCTCGTGGCGGGATTCCAGGCGGCCGGCACCCGCGGGAGGACGCTCCTCGACGGCGCGAAGGAACTGCGGATCCACGGGCGGGACGTGCCGGTCGCGGCCGCGGTGAGGCGCATCGACGCCCTCTCGGGGCACGCGGACCGCCGCGAACTCGACCGGTGGCTCGGCGCGCTGCCGGCGCCGCGGCGCACGTTCCTCGTGCACGGCGAGCCGGCCGCCGCACGCGGCATGGCGGAGATGCTCCGCACGTCGCGAGGCTGGGCCACCCACGTGCCCACGCTCGGCGAGACCGTCGAACTGGAGACCTGACGCATGGCGAACGAACACCGTCCCGCGGATGGGCCCGATCCCCGGAATCCCGGGGACGGCCGGCCGCCGAAGGCATGCGGCATCCTTCCCGACACGATCCTCGGCGACGACGTGGCGCTCGTGGCGGAGAACATGGAACGGATCCTGTCGTCGCCCAGCTACCGCCTCGCCCAGGAGGATCCGGCCCTCCTGACACGGGTCGAGATGCGTGGCGTGCGGATGCTGCTCGAACTCGGCAAGCCGGAACTGGCCTTTCTCGCCGACAACATCCACTCCACGGTGATCGTCTTCGGCGGGACGCAGATCGTGGAACGGACCGCGGCCGAGCGGCGGCTCTCCGAGGCCAGGCGGGCGGCGGCTTCCGCGCCCCACGACGCACGTCTGCTCCGGGAGATCGAGCGCAGCACACGGCTCCTCGAGTTTTCGCGCTACTACGACGCGGCCCGTGAGTTCGCCCGGCTCGTGTCGATCGACAACCAGTGTGACGCCGACCGCAACTTCGTGGTCGTCACCGGGGGCGGTCCCGGCATCATGGAGGCGGCCAATCGCGGTGCCTTCGACGTGGGGTGCAAGTCGATCGGCCTCAACATCCGCCTCCCCTTCGAGCAGCAGCCCAACCCCTTCATCACGCCCGAGCTGTGCTTCCAGTTCAAGTATTTCGCGATGCGGAAGTTCCACTTCATCCTGCGGGCGGCGGGCGTCGTGCTCTTTCCCGGCGGCTTCGGGACGCTCGACGAGATGTTCGAGACCCTGACGCTGCGGCAGACGCAACGGATGCAGCCGGTGCCGATCATCCTTTTCGGACGCGAGTACTGGGACAACGTGATCGATTTCAGGTTTCTCGCGGAGGTGGGAGTGATCGCGGATCACCACCTCGACCTGTTCAGCTACGCGGAGACGCCGGAGGAGGCGTGGAAGCAGATCCTCGACTTCCACGCCCGGCCGCGGCCCGGCACGGCGTCGTGAACCGCGCAGGTCACGCGCTCCTCGCATCCACCGGGAGTCGTCCATGCAGGCGGCCGACATGTCCGAGAGGGCGGGCCCATCCCCGGCCGACGCGGGGAACGCGGCGAGACCCTCGGTGGCACTCGTCACGGGCGGCGGGCGGGGACTCGGCGCCACCGTGGTGCGGGCGCTCGCGGCCCGGGGCTTCGCGGTGGCGATCCACTGCCATGGATCGCTCGTCGAGGCCCGCGCCCTCGCGGCGGACGTCGAGCGCGCGGGCCGGCCGGCGCTCGCGGTGACGGCGAACCTCCGGGACGACGGTCCGGTGCGCGCGATGGTGCACCGGGTGGCCGATCACTTCGGCCGGATCGACGT
>DNLZ01000099.1:644-2238 GCA_003488325.1 Planctomycetaceae bacterium | reverse complement strand
GCCGACGACCTGCGATCCCATTTCGACGTCACCTGCATCGGCGCCTTCGTCTGTGCCCAGGAGGTGGGCGCCGTCATGTGCGATCAGGCCACGGGGGGCGCGATCGTCCTGGTCGGAGACGACGCGGCGACGCACCCACGTCAGGACGAGGTGGCCGCGGCCTGCGCGGCGGGGGCGATTCCGGCCCTCGCCCGCGCCCTGTCGGGCGAATTCGCCCGTCGCCATCCACAGGTCCGGGTGAACGCCGTCGTGATGCGGGGAGCGGCGTGCGACGGGACGACGGACCCCGTGCCTCCCGGCAGGGCGACGGTCCGCGGCTCCCACGTGGCGGACGCGGTCCTCCTCCTCGTGGAGTCCGTGGGCGTGTCGGGACGCTGCCTGGCGGTCGAGGACGGAACCCCACCATCGCTCCCGCCGTGACGCGACGGGGACGATCGTCGCAGGCGGCTCACGGTCGCGCCAGCGGCAGTCGTATCGTGAAGGTGGTGCCGACGCCGACCGTGCTCTCGACCGTCACCGTGCCCCCGTGCGCCTGCGCGATGTGCTTGACGATGGAGAGGCCCAGGCCGGTCCCGCCGAGCGCGCGACTGCGGGCGCTGTCCACGCGATAGAACCTCTCGAAGAGCCGTGGCAGGTGCTCGGGGGCGATGCCGCGGCCTTCGTCACGGACGGTGAAGACGACTTCCCCGGACCCGTCGGCCCCCTCGGCGACGGCGTCGATCGTCGTCGTGCGGCCCTCGTCGCTGTATTTGATCGCGTTGTCGGCGAGGTTGATGAGCGCCTGTTCGAGGAGCGGCGGGTTGACCTCCGCCACGAGGTCATCCGCACACGAGGTCACCAGACGGATCGACTTGTCGGCGGCCCGCGGCGCGCACTCGCCGACCACGGCCGTGAGCACGTCCGCGATCCGGGCCGGCTCGAGCGGCAGCGTGCCCGCCCCCTCGCTCTGCTCGATCCGTGACAGGGCGAGGAGGTCCTCGATGATCGCCGCGAGACGGTCGGCCTGCTTCGCGACGATCTGCAGGAACCGGCGGTTGTCGACCGGATCGTCCGCCGCGCCGTCGAGGAGCGTCTCGACGAACCCCTTGATCGAGGCGATCGGAGTCTTCAGCTCGTGTGAGACGTTCGCCACGAAGTCTCGACGCACGTTTTCCAGCCGTTGCACATCGGTGACGTCGTTGAGGACGATCACCGCTCCCCCCTCCCCCGACAGATCGCGGAGGGCCGTGCCCCGCAGCCGGATCGTGCGGTCCCGCGGGCCCCGCAGCACGAGATCGTCCTCGACCGGATCCCGACAGTCGATGGCGAGCAGGGCGAAGCGGCGCAGGTCCGGGTTGCGGACGACCTCCTGCAGCGGCCGGCGCACGGCGTCCTCCACGTCGAGGCCGAGCAGGTCGGCAGCGGCGCGGTTGATGCCGAGAATCCGCTGGCGGGCATCGATCGCCAGCACGCCCTCCATCATGCTGCCGAGCACCGCCTCCTGCTGCGTGCCCTGTCGTCCGATGAGCAGGCCGCGCTCCTCGAGCTGCTCGCGCAGCGTCGCGACGGCGCTGGCGATCGTCGCGAGCTCGAGGACGTCACAGGCGGGCAGACG
>DNLZ01000099.1:0-327 GCA_003488325.1 Planctomycetaceae bacterium | reverse complement strand
ACGGCCGGCTGGCCATCCGCGAGCCGCGCCGTGGCGGAGGCGACGTCGCGCACCGGTTCGACGGAGCGGCGACAGAAGACGTACCCGGCGGCGAGGGCGGCGGCGGCACAGGCGAGCTGTCCGCCGAGCAGCAGCCTCTGGGAGCGGGCGAGATCGCGGTCCGACTCACTCGTGTCCCGACTGGCGCGCACGAGGGCGGTCGGCGCTTCGGGTGGTCCGTGCGGCACGGTGACGGAGAGAAACCGCCGACCCGTGGTGACGTCGAACCAGCTCGCCGCGAGTGCGCCGTCGCCGGCCCGCGGTCGGCGGGCGACCGCGTCGGCCGGC
>DNLZ01000005.1:4408-8133 GCA_003488325.1 Planctomycetaceae bacterium | reverse complement strand
AGCTCGCTGATGTGACAGAGCCCATCCTTCCCCGGCACGAGCTCCACGAAGGCACCGAAGTCCTTCACGCTCGTCACGCGCCCCTCGTAGATGCGGCCGATCTGGATCGACGCCGTGAGGGCCTCGATCTTCGCCATCGCGGCCATCGCCCCCTCGGCATCGTGGCTCGCGACCGTGACCGTGCCGTCGTCCTCCACCTCGATGCTCGCGCCCGTGGATTCCTGGATCGCGCGGATCGTCTTGCCGCCGGGGCCGATGAGGAGGCCGATCTTCTCGGGGTTGATCTTCGTCCGGAGCAGGCGAGGCGCCCACGGCGAGATCTCCGGCCGCGGCCGGCGGATGGCGCCAAGCATCGTCTTGAGGATCTCGAGCCGGGCGGCCCGAGACTGCTGCAGCGTGCCCTCGATGATCGCCCGCGAGATCCCGTTGATCTTCAGGTCCAGCTGGATGCCGGTGATGCCGTTCTGCGACCCGGCGATCTTGAAGTCCATGTCGCCGTAGTGGTCCTCGTCGCCGATGATGTCGGTGAGCAGCACCCACCGGTCCTCGGACTGCTTGACCAGCCCCACCGAGATGCCGGCCACCGGATGCGAGATCGGCACGCCCGCCGCCATCAGGCCCAGCGTCGCCCCGCACACGCTCGCCATCGAGCTCGAACCGTTCGACTCGAGGATGTCGGAGATGACGCGGATCGTGTAGGGAAACACGTCCGGATCCGGGAGGACCGGCTTCACGCTCCGCTCCGCCAGCGCGCCGTGGCCGAGCTCGCGCCGGCCGGGCCCGCGGATCGGACGCACCTCGCCGACCGAGTAGGACGGGAAGTAGTAGTCGAGCATGAACTTTTTCGAGTACTCGTCGATGAGCCCGTCCACGCGCTGCTCGTCCTTGCCGGTGCCGAGCGTGATCGTGACGAGCGACTGGGTCTCACCCCGCTGGAAGAGCGCCGAGCCGTGCACCCGCGGCAGGAGGTCCACCTCGCAGTGGATCGGTCGCAGGGCCGTGTGCGTGCGGCCATCGGGCCGGGTGCCCTCCACGATCAGCTCCCGCACCGCCCGCTCCTCGAGCGCGTGCCAGACGTGCTTGAAGTCCCCCTCGCTCACACCGCCGGCATCCCCCGGCCGCGCGGTGGCGGCGGGCTCGCGCGGCGCGACGTCAGCCAGCGCCCGCTCCTTGATCGCCTTGACGTGCTGCCAGCGTTCCTGCTTTCCGGTCGTGGCCATCGCCGCCTTGAGCTCGGCGTAGTAGCCGGCGACCAGACGCTCCCGGAGGTGCGTGTAGTCGGCGAGGACATACTCCTTCTTCGGCTTGCCGGCCTTCCGCTGGAGTTCGTCCTGCATGTCGCACAGGAGGCGGATGATGCGGTGAGACTCCTCGAGCGCCTGGAGCATCCGATCCTCCGGCATCTCGCGGGCGAACCCCTCGATCATCAGAATCGCGGTGCGACTCCCGGAGACCACGAGGTCGAGGTCGCTCTCCTCGAGCTGGTCGATCGTGGGGAACGGAACGAACTTCCCGTCGACCTGGGCAAGCCGCACGCTGCCGAGCGGCCCGTCGAAGGGAAGCTGCGAGATCGTGAGGGCCGCCGACGCGCCGTTCATCGCGAGGACGTCGGGGTCGTTCTGACGATCGCTGGCCAGGACGTTCGCCTGCACCTGCACCTCGTCGTAAAAGCCCTCCGGAAAGAGCGGCCGGATCGGCCGGTCCATGAGCCGGCTCGTCAGGGTCTCCTTGAGGGTCGGCCTCCCCTCCCGCTTGAGGAACCCCCCGGGAAACTTGCCGGCGGCCGCGACCCGCTCGCGGTAGTCGCACGTCAGCGGAAAGAAGTCGATTCCGGCCCGCGGAGCCCCCGTGGCACACGCCACGAGCACGACCGTCTCGCCGTAGGTGACGATGACACTGCCCGCCGCCTGCTTGGCCAGCACGCCGGTCTCGATCGACAGCACCTGGTCGCCAATCTGCCGCTCAACTCGTTGTTTCATGATTGTGTCCCTTTCTCTCCCCATCGGGGCCCGAACGGGGTCCCCGACAGGCGTCGTGCAGCGGGCGTCATGCTGTGCCACGCACGCTTCTCGGTTCGGCGCCGGGGCGACGACGCCCCGGCCGACTTCGATCCCGAGCGGCCCTCGCCACGGCCCGGATCATCCGGGCTCCGCAGGGAGGCCACGCGAGGCAACGCCGCCCTCCGTGAACGCGATGGCGACCCCTCGGCCGCCGCACCGCATCCCGGGGCTACTTGCGAATCTCCAGACGCCTGATGATGTCGAGATACCGCTGCGGCGCGACGCGCTTGAGATAGTCGAGAAGTCGGCGTCGACGGCTCACCATCTTCAAGAGACCCCGCCGGCTGGCGAAGTCCTTCGAGTGCTTCTTGAAGTGACCCGTCAGATGCGAGATTCGCCCGGTCAAAAGCGCGATTTGGATCTCGGCAGACCCGGTGTCGGAGACCCCCCGCCGATGCGCACCGATCAGTTCCTGCTTCCGTTCTTTCGTCAGCGTCATCGACGGCGTTCCGCCCACTGCAGGGGCGGCGTTGTTCGTGGGATCGTCGTTTCGTCGCACGCAGTGTATCCGCCACGCGCCGGATTGCAACCGTGACGCGGCACGGGGTGCATCACCCCGTCAATGCGGCGAGGCCCGCTCCGGCGAGCGCGCGAGCGGGTCGGCTCAGCGTCGTCGAGGCGCCCGGCCCCGGCCGACACCGTGGGGCGTGTGGACCACGTCCCACGCGAGCCCGAGTCGCTCGAGCAGGAGGATGAACCAGTAGGTCGTGTCGACCTCCCACCAGCGGTGCCCGTGCCGCGCCATGCGCTGGAACGCATGGTGGTTGTTGTGCCACCCTTCGCCGAAGGCGAGGAGCCCGACCCACCACAGGTTCGTGGAGTCGTCGGTCGTCTCGTAGTTACGGTAGCCCCACATGTGGGTGGCGGAGTTCACGAGCCACGTCACGTGGAACACGATCACCATCCGCACGGCGAATCCCCACAGGAGCCACGAGGCGGCAAGACGCGGACCACCCACCCACCAGCCCCCCGCCACGAGGGCTGCGCCGACGAGTGCGTGCCACAGCAGGAAGGTGCGGTGCAGAAACTGGATCGAACGGTCGCGGGCCAGGTCGGGAGCCCAGCGTCGCGTGTGGGCATCCATCTCCTCGCGCGTGTGCCCCGGAAACATCCAGAGCATGTGGGCCCAGAGGCCGCCGTCGCGCGGCGAGTGCGGATCCCCATCCTGATCGCTGAAGGCGTGGTGCTTGCGATGATTCGCGACCCAGACGAGCGCCGACCCCTCGCCCGACAGGCCGCCGATCAGCGCGAAGACGAACCGCGCCGGGGCGAACGTCACGAGGCTGCCGTGCGTGAGGAGCCGGTGATAGCCGAGGCAGACACCGAGCGAACCCGTGAACCAGTAGAGCGCCAGGCACAGCGTGAGCCCCGACCACGAGAAGAAGAACGGGGCGGCGAGGGCGGCGAGGTGGACGCCTCCGATCCAGAACACCGTCGCCCAGTCGAGCGACTCCGAACGGTCAGCAGCGCCCTCCCGGCGTGGCTCGAGCGGAATGCCCGCCGCCTCGTCGCTCGCATCGCGGGTATCGGCCGGCTCACAGACGGCCGACCGTCCGAACGCACCGTCACCCGCAAGATCGGCAGCGACGTCCTCGCCGGCGGCCGCTGCAGCGTCGAGGACTCCGGGTGGGGGTGACATCGAATGTCCTTTCGGCTCGGGGCGGG
>DNLZ01000005.1:435-4028 GCA_003488325.1 Planctomycetaceae bacterium | reverse complement strand
CAGGCACCATACTGTGACGTCCGCCGTCCGTTCTGCCATCGTCGCCAGGTCAGCGGGCGGTCGATTGATCGTCAAAAACAGGTCAAAACTGTCTCGGACGTCTCGCCTGGGCCGGACGGGCACCGCGATCCACCCCGCCGTGGGGCATGATCGACATCAGCCACGCGCCGGGCCCGCCCGCGGGGACGTGCGGAGCATCGGGGGGCGCGAGCAGCCACGCGAGTCGCTCCACCGGGACCGGTGCAGGCGGAGGCCAGAGAATCGCGTCGGTGGCGGCGATCACCAGCGCGCCGCCGAAACGCGGCGCCGCGAGCACCTCGAGACCGCCCTCGTTGATCCGCACGAGCGCGCCCGCCGCGGCGAACGGCTGCAGGGCGGGCAGCGCGGCGTCACGAGGCGATCCACCCCGGCGGCAGCCGAGCGTGCCGACGAGCCCCTCGAGGAATGCCTGCGCGATGTCTCCCGGGCCTGTCTCGCACGCGAACTCGCACTCGGCGAGGCGCCCGGCGGACCACCGGATCGATCGGACATCGACCGTGGCGTCGCCGGCGGCGCGGAGCCCCGCCGCGGCGAAGCATGCCGCGAGGTCGATGCCTTCGACGCGACCCGTCATGACTCCGTCCCAACCCCGTTCGTCCCACGCGAGATCGATGCGGCCCGCGACCCGCGCGGAGCTCCCGAGCGACCACTTGCAGAGCGACGTGTCCCGCGCGAGGCCTGCGACCACGGCGAACGGGATCGGCTCGGCGGCCGTGCCGGACACCGTCACCCGCACGTCCCCCGCGCGGACGCTCCTTCCGTCCGTTGGACCGACTTCGGCCGGCTCGACGGCGTCACGCGTCACGGTCCGCACGACGCGCAGCTCACTGACGGCGACCGACGCCTCCGCCCGGTCGGGCGGTCGACGAACCACACGCACGGCGCGGGCCTCCGTCGTCGCGACGCACTCCACCCTCAGCTCCCCCGCCGACCCGCCGGACGCTGCGGCGCGGTCCACCGCACGGGCATCGGCCCAGTCGAAGTCGTCGATCTCGATGACGCAGTTGCGGTCGAATCGCTCGCCGCGCGCGAGCCAGTCGGCCGCGAGCATGGCAAGCAGCGCCGCGGCCTCGCCGTCGCACCGCAGCCGTGGCACGCGGAGCCGCAGCTCCGTGTCCGTCGTCTCCAACTCGGCCCCCGGCAGCGTGAGCCGGGCCCGGCCGTCCGCGTCGGCGATCGTGCAGTCGCCGAGACGCTGCACTCCGGGCCGCGGGTGCTCGACCGTGCCGATGTCGACCGGGAGACCGAGCGCTCGCTGCCATGCGATCCGCACGCCATTCCGGTGCCAGCCGGACCGGAGATAGGCCGCCCAGCCGCCGATCACCGCGGTCGGAACCAGCGCCAGGGCGAGAAACACGACGCGGGCGAGCCGCAGCCGGGCCATGGAGCGGGGGATGAACATCCGTGTTCCCTCGGGCGATCGCTGGCGGGGCCGCGGGCGCCCCAGGACCGCGGCTCGCGGTCGGCTCAGAGGCTCCTGGCGAGGTCGTGGTAGGTGGACCACCGCGACCGCATCTCCGTCACGCTGTCGCCGCCGAACTTGTCGACCAGCGCGGCCGCGACCTCGAAGGCGACGACATTCTCGACGATCACGCTCGCGGCACTGACGGCGCAGACGTCGCTGCGCTCGTACGCCGCCTCCTCCGGCTCCTTCGTGCGCAGATTCACCGACGCGAGCGGCTTGCGAAGCGTGCTGATCGGCTTCATCGCGGCCCGCACGACGAGCGGCTGCCCGTTGGTCATCCCCGCCTCGAGGCCGCCTGCATGGTTCGTCGGACGCGTGAAACCAAGCCGCGGCCCGTCGCGGGTGTCCGCATCGAAGCCGATCGGATCGTGCACCTGCGAGCCCCGACGCCTCGCCGCCTCGAAGCCCAGTCCGATCTCCACGCCCTTGATCGCCTGGACGGCCATCACCGCCTGCGCGAGGCGGCCGTCGAGCTTGCGGTCCCACTGGGCATGGGTGCCGAGACCGATCGGCAGGCCCTCGACCTGCACCTCGACGACCCCGCCGAGCGTGTCCCCCTCCTTGCCGACACGGTCGATGAGGTCGGTCACCTCGGCATCGCGCTCGGGATGGAGCGAGTAGACGACGCTCGCGTCTCGCACGCTGCGCCGCTCCGCCGGCGTCCCCGCGCGGTCGCCGAGCACGATGCCCCCGAGCTCCGTCACCCAGCCCACCACCTCGATTCCGAAGATCGCGAGGAGCTGCCGCGCGAGCGCTCCGGCCGCCACCCGTGCGGCGGTCTCCCGGGCACTGGCCCGCTCGAGCACCGCGCGCACACCGCCGAGATGCTTCACCGCACCGGCCAGATCGGCGTGGCCGGGCCGCGGACGCTCCACCTCCTCGAGCCGCTCGAGCTTGGCATCGCGGTTGATCACCTCGAGCGCGAGGGGACTGCCGAGCGTGACGCCGTGCCACAGGCCGGAGAGGATCGTGACCGCGTCGGTTTCGATCCGCTGGCGCCCGCCCCGGCCGTGCCCTCCCTGCCTCCGTCGCAATTCCGCGTCGATGACGGCCGTATCGACCGTCACTCCGGCCGGAAAGCCGTCGACGAGCGCGACGAGGGCCGGGCCGTGGGACTCGCCGGCCGTCCAGTAGCGCAGCATGGCGGGGTGACGCACGCGAGGAATGACCGGAGGCCGAGGGACGACGCGCCCGTCGGCAATCGCTGGGATTCTAGTTCGCGCGTCGGGGAGTCCCTAGGGCATCTGCCGGCTGAACCGGGCGTTTTCTGCACGAATCCGGCGGCTCAGGCGACTCCTTCGGGCGGCCCTCCGGTGAGCGTGCGACAGATCCGCAGATACGTGTCGCGGGTGCGGGCGACGACGTCGTCCGGCAGGGGCGGTGGCGGGCTCGCCTTGTCCCAACCCGTTCCCTCGAGCCAATCGCGGACGGACTGTTTGTCGAACGACTCGGGCACGCGGCCCGCGCCGGCGGCCGCCGCCGGCCAGAAGCGGGAACTGTCCGGCGTGAGCACCTCGTCCACCAGCAGGAGGTCGCCACCGCCACCGTGGCCCCATTCGAACTTCGTGTCGGCGATCACGATGCCACGATCCAGCGCGTGTGCCGCGGCGCGGCGGTAGACGTCGAGGCTGCGCGTTCGCAGCATCTCGGCGAGCGGCGCACCGATGGCGGCGACCATGGTCTCGAACGGGACGTTCTCATCGTGCCCGCTGGCAGCCTTGGTGGCGGGCGTGAAGATCGGCTCCGGGAGCGGGTCGCCGGGCGCGAGGCCGGGGGGCAGCGGGATGCCACAGATCGTCCCGTCGCGCCGATACTCGGTGAGGCCGGACCCCGCGAGCCAGCCCCGCACGACACACTCGAAGGGGATCACCTCCGCCCGGCGCACGAGCATCGTCCGACCACGCAGCGGCCCGCGATCGACGCCGGCCGGCAGATCCATCGCGTCGACGTCGGTCGTGAGGAGGTGGTGCGCGATCGGGTCGGGTCCGGAGGCGAGGAGGTCGAACCAGCACGCCGAGATCGCCGTCAGCACGCGGCCCTTGTCCGGGATGGGCGACGACAGCACCCAGTCGAAGGCGCTGATCCGGTC
>DNLZ01000005.1:0-142 GCA_003488325.1 Planctomycetaceae bacterium | reverse complement strand
AGTCGAAGGCGCTGATCCGGTCCGTGCTGATGATGACGAGTGCATCGCCCCACCGACTCCCGGGATGCCGATAGCAGTCGCGCACCTTGCCGCGCACGGGATCTCCGAGGGGCAGGGCGGTGGTCGTGACGGCAGTCGCGGG
>DNLZ01000247.1:2169-14098 GCA_003488325.1 Planctomycetaceae bacterium | reverse complement strand
GGCCCGAAGGGATCGCGACGCCCTTCCGCAGGTCACCGTGGCGGGAGCGAGGGCCGGCCGAGCGGGCGCCCCTCGGCGTCGAAGAACTGGATCGCACCGTCCCGCGATTCCGGCAGCCGTCCGATGGCGACCGCGTCGATCCCGTTCGCGTCCTTCACGCGAATCCCGCCTCCGCCGCCGACGAGCTGGCCCACGTGCACCAGGACGGTGCCGTCGGCCGCCTCCACGATCAGCTCCCGACAGGTCACCTCGCCCGCATCGAGGCTCTGGCACCGCAGCATGGCGGCGGGCCCCTCGGCGATCGTGGCGGCACGCAACGCGAGACCGATCGCGAGCAGGAGGAGCGGATAGACGGTCCAGCGTTCGCGACTCGTCATGCCGGACCACCCCCGTCCGGACGTGCGCACGCCATCTTCGAGCCGGTCTGCCGGCGATCGACGTGTCGCCGATCAGTCGCCATGGAGCTGCCGCAGCCTGCCGGAGAGACGGAGGATCAACTGGACCCGCTCGAACTGCTCGAGCCAGTCGTGCGATGCCGCCGCGAGCGCGTCGGGGGCGGGTACCGCGATGCCCGTGGAGCACGTCGCGCCCAGCTGGGCGGCGGCCGCCGTGCGGTACGCCGAGAGCGTGCGGTCGCCGTAGAAGAGGACCGGGGTGAAGTCCTCGCTGAAGAAGGCCACCGTGGGCACCCGCTGCCCGCCGCAGATCCGCAGATGGGCGGCGATCTCGGGCAACGCATCGCGGTCGAGATACCTCAGATCGATGGCCGGTGCCGCCTCCGCGAACCGCGCGAAGATCGGGCACTGGTTCACGCAGTCTCCGCACCATGCGCCGGCGAGAACGATCACCGGCATGCGCCGCACGAAGGTGGCGAGCAGGTCGCGCTGCGCGTCGTCGAGCGCGGCCCGGGCGTAGACGGCCTCCCACCGGTCGCGCTGCTCCGGCGTCCCATGCCGCTCGAGAAAGGCCCGGTACGGCAGCGCCGCGGCGAAGGCCGCCGCCCACGCGGCGGATGTCGGCGGCGCTCCCGCCTCCGCGATCGACTGTGTGGCGGGCTGGATCGTCGTCACGTTCATGCAAGCCTGCTCCATCGTCCCCCGATCGTCACCCGTGGGTCGGGTCCGCCGTGGGGATCGGAAGCATAGAGCACGGGACGATTCCCGGCAGCACCGGGTCGGTCCCAGGGTGACCAGCCGATGCGGAGCGACGCGCGCGCCAAAAAACGGAAGAAACGACCGGAAATGGCCGCGTTCTTCGGCCTTGACCCGGCCAGAGACGCCACCTACTGTCCCCCCGCCTGAAGGCCATGGGTCGGTCAACGACCGCCCGCCCGACGCCGGCGATGGCATGGATGCCGTCGACGGCGGCGGGGAGTCGGAGGGGTTCGAGGTTCGATCACTCGGCCTCGATGCAACGCCGTCCAATCGCTCCCGGAAACGGTCCAGGTTCTCCGCCCCCCTGGTACCTGGACCGTTCCGGGGGCCTTGGAAGCCATCGTCGTCGCTCTCGACCGACGGCTACCATGCAACGATGGGCGACGCGTCCACACCTCCCGATGCGGGCCCCCTGATCCGCTGGATCATGGGCGCGGTGCTGGTGTGGGGCACGATCCTCGGGATCGGTGCGTGGCGGCTCAACAACGACCCGCGCCGGCTGCTCGTCGTACTGGCATGCGTCATCGCCTTCGTCGGCTTCTGGGCGCTGATGCTCGCCGCCCGCGCGCGGCGCCGGCGCCGCGACTGATCGATCCCGAGGGCCCCATCGGCCGGGGGCCGACGCGGCCGGGTCATTCTTCGTGGGGCCGTGCGGCCCGCCGCAGCTGCGTGCTCGAGATGTCCATGCGGAATTCCCGCGGGGAGACGAAGTAGGTGACACTCCGCAGGGTGTCCGGGAGGTCGAGCCGCGAGGGATCGACGAACGCGCCGTCCCGTTCACGGCCGAAGACGATCAGCCCGCGCGTCCCGGTCGCGATCCTGCGCAGGGCGTCCTCGGCCGCCGCGGCCGATCCGCCGTAGTAGCGGGGATCGGCGAGTCGCGTGAACGTGTCGGCCCCCATGACGAACGTGCTCTCGGGAAACACCTCGATCTTCTCGAGAAACGTCGCGGCGCGGGTCAGCCACAGGCGTCGCCGACCCGCGGCCTCGTCCGCCTGCAGCGACGCGATGCGCGCGGTGATCTCGCGGTAGTCGAGCGTCGGCTTGTCCACGTTGGTGACCGAGATCTCGTACTCGACCGGCCGCTCCGCGATCTCCTCCGCGAGCACCGCCATGCGTCGATGACCGTCGTGGAGCGGATTGAACGACCCCGGGAAAACGAGCCCGCCCGCCACGGGCACCGCGGCGTCATCTCCGGCCGCGGCGACCAGTCGTGTCCCGGCCAGCAGGTCCCGCCAGGCAGGTCGGGCCTCGCAGCGTTCGTCGCACAGGTGTTCCCCATCGCGCAGGCGACCGGCCAAGGTCACGGCGGCGCCGGGTGCTTCCGTCTCCGCGACGAGCATCTCCAGCACGAGCGCCGCCGCGATGCGTTCCTCCTCGGCCCGCGACCGCGCACCCTTTTCGAGCACGAGCCCGGCGACGCGCGTGGCCGCGAGCCGCTGCACGGCGACGAAGATGCGGTGCTCGCCCCGTTTCGGCCCCCGCGTGCGGAGGCCGGCGGTCACGCCCACGCCACATGCCGCAGCCGTCGCATCGGCCGGCGGCATGTCATGCCGCGCGAGCACGCAGGCACGCTGGAAGGCGGCCATCGCCAGGAGCCTCGCCGTGCCGGGTGCACAGTACGACTCCGGGGGTCCCCCCAGCCACCCGTCGACCGCCGGCCGCGCCGACGCGACGGCTGCCTCCAGGATGACCCCGCTGGCGCCCGGGCACGTCACCAGGTGGCTGATTGCCTCGCTGCCGCCGCCGGCCGCCACGAGCACCGCCCGCGCTCCCGCGGACTCGAGCGCGGAGACGATGGCGGCAGCGTCCGGCAGGGGCGGGTTCATCACACTCCGCTTCCACGTTGAACGGGCGTCGCAAGCATACCCGCGGCCGCAGGCCGCGGCTTGTGCGGCATCGGGGCGACCGACACACTGGGCGGGGCGTTCCCTCATCCCTTCGCATCCCGCACCGACCACCCCTCATGCGCGCGGCCATCATCGGCATCGGAGCCATCGCCCGCCTGCATGCCCGGGCGCTCGCCGACATTCCGGGAGTCGAACTGGTCGCGGCCTCGTGCCGCACCGAGGAGAAGGGGCGTCGGTTCGCCGCCGAGTTCGGCTGCACGTGGCATGCGGACACGGCGCGGATGCTGCGCCGTGAGAAACCCGACTTCGTGACGGTGGCCACGCCGTCCGGTGCGCACCTCGATGCGGTGCTGAAGGCGGCCCGACAGGGGGTCCACGTGATCTGCGAGAAGCCGCTCGAGATCACCGTCCGCCGCATCGACCGCATGATCGCCGCGTGCGAGAAGGCGGGGGTCACGCTCGGAGCGATCTTTCCCCAACGCTTCAATCCCGTGGTGCAGGCCGTCCACGCCGCCGCCGTCGCAGGCCGCTTCGGCCGGCTCGCCATCGCCGCCGCGTACGTGCCGTGGTGGCGCGACGACGCCTACTACGGGCCCGGCCGCTGGCAGGGCACGAAGGCCCTCGACGGCGGCGGCGCGCTCATGAACCAGTCGATCCACGGGATCGACGCCCTGCAGTGGATCGCGGGAGCGACGATGGCCGATGCGGGCCCGGGGCGCGGCCCGATCGAGCGTGTCACGGCCCTGACGGCGGTGCGGGCCCACGACCCCGAGCGGCTCGAGGTCGAGGACACATGCGTCGGCATGCTCCAGTTTCGCGACGGCGCGCTCGGCCAGCTCCTGGCCGCCACCAGCCTCTATCCGGGACACCTGCGGCGTCTGCTCCTCGGCGGTCGTGACGGCACGGTCGTGGTGGAGGAGGAACAGCTCATCGCCTGGCAGTTCCGCACGGAGTTGGCCGACGATGCGGCCATGCGCGAGCGGTTCGGCGCCGCGAGTCGCACCTCGGGCGGCGCGGCCGATCCGATGGCGATCGACTTCTCATGCCACACGCGGAACTTCGAGCAGTTCGTGACGGCGCTCCGCGAGGGGCGGAGGCCGATGCTCGACGGCACCGAGGGCCGCAAGGCCGTGGCGATCGTCGAGGCCTGCTATCGGTCGGCGCGCACGGGCCGGTCCGCGAAGGTCGAGGATCCGGCATGAGCGACACCCCCTCGCACGATTCGGCGCCGGGTGGCGACGCGGGCGACTTCCGTCACGCCATCTGCAACGAGACCTTCGGTGACTGGCCGCTGGCGAAGGCGTGCGACGTGGCTGCGGCATGCGGCTACACCGGCCTCGAGATCGCGCCCTTCACGCTCGCACCGCGGGCGACCGACGTCACCCCCCGCGAACGCGGCGAGATCGTCCGGACCGTCGCCCGCGCGGGCCTCGAGTGCGTCGGGCTCCATTGGCTCTTGGCCCGGACGGAGGGCCTCCACGTCGCCCACCCCGACCCGGACGTCCGTCGGCACACCGTCGAATACCTGGGCGAGCTCGCGCGGCTGTGCCACGACCTCGGGGGCCGCGTGCTCGTCTTCGGATCGCCGAAGCAACGGAGCCTCCTGCCGGGCGTCACGCCCCGGCAGGCGATCGACTCGATCCACGAGGTCTTCTCGCGGCTCGTGCCGGTGCTCGAGGCGACCGACACGGTCGTGGCGCTCGAGCCGCTCGCGCCCTCCGAGACCGACGTCCTGACGACCGCCGCGGAGACCTGCCGGCTCATCGAACGGATCGATTCACCGCACGTGCGGCTCCACCTCGACGTCAAGGCGATGTGCAGCGAAGCCGCGTCGATCCCGGAGATCATCCATGCCTCGGCTCGTCACCTCGAGCACTTCCACGCCAACGACGAGAACCTCCAGGGCCCGGGCTTCGGTGCCGTGGACTTCGCGCCGATCCTCCGGGCTCTCGCCGAGATCCGCTACGGCGGCTGGGTGAGCGTCGAGGTGTTCGACTACTCCCCCGGAGCCGAGCGGCTCGCACGGGAGAGCATCGAGCACCTGCGCAGGGTCGAGGCCGAGCTGGATTGAGGCATCCCATGCGGTGGGGTGCAGCCGCCGGAGTTCACCCCTACAATCCGGGCTGGTCGACCGCGTTTCGCGGGCCGGGACAGGTCGCTTCACACGAGGATCCGCACGCATGCGCTGGCAGGGACGGAGACAGAGCGAGAACGTCGAGGATCGACGCAACGTCGGTCAACAGGTGGTCGTGGGAGGCGGACTGCTCACGCTCGTCGTGATGGCGGTCATGATGTTCCTCGGGGCCGACCCGCAGCAGGTGGCGCAGATCGCGCCGGATCTGGCCGGGCCCCAGAGGCAGAAACAGGCGGCGCCCGCCGACGACAAGCGCACGCAGTTCGTCAAGACCGTGCTGGCCGACACGGAGGACGTGTGGGGCAAGCTCTTCCCGTCCTTCACCGGCCGACGGTACACGCCACCGGTGCTCGTGCTCTTCTCGGGCCAGGTGAAGAGCGCCTGCGGCTTTGCCAGCGCCGCCGCGGGGCCGTTCTATTGCCCGCTCGACAAGAAGGTCTACATCGACCTCGCCTTCTACGACGAACTCACCCGCCGCTTCAAGGCGCCGGGGGAGTTCGCGCAGGCCTACGTCGTCGCCCACGAGATCGGCCATCACATCCAGAACCAGCTCGGCATCAGCACCAAGGTGCAGTCGCTCCAGACGCGGTTGTCGAAGACCGAATACAACCGGATGTCGGTGCGGATGGAACTCCAGGCCGACTTCCTGGCCGGCGTGTGGGCGCACCACGTGGCCCGGTATGCCGGCATCCTCGACGAGAACGACATCAGGGCGGCCGTCAACGCCGCCGCCGCGATCGGCGACGACCGCATCCAGAAGATGTCGCAGGGCTACATCGTCCCCGACGCCTTCACCCACGGGTCGAGCGAGCAGCGGGTGCGCTGGTTTCTCTACGGCCTGAAGACGGGCGATCCCAACCTCATGGACCGGGCGTTCGAGGTGGACGAGCCGTAGGCCCGGGGGCACATCCACCGGAGTCGGAGCCAGGTTCGCATCCTCCGCGGCAGCCGGTCCCCTCGATCTGGATCGTGGCGTGGCTGACGCGGAAGCGTCCCCCGACGAGGTCGTGGGCGGCCGCGAGCAGCGCGTCACGGTCGACGTCGGCCGCGACCGTGAGATGGGCCGTCAACGAGGTCTCGGAGGTGCTCGCGCCCCAGATGTGCAGGTCGTGCACCGCGACGACGCCAGACAGGCCGCCGAGCGACTCGCGCACCGCGTCCGGGTCGATGCCGCGAGGCACCGCGTCGAGCGCGAGGTCCACGCTCTCGCGGAGGAGCCCCCACGTGCCTCCCACGATCAGCGCCGCGATCACGATGCTGACCACCGGATCGATCCACGTGATGCCCGTCGTCATGATCACGACCCCCGCGACCACGACCCCCGCGGAAACCGCCGCGTCGGCGGCCATGTGCAGGAACGCCCCGCGGACGTTCGCATCGCCGTGACCGCGGACGAAGAGGAGCGCGGTCAGCGTGTTGATCACGACGCCGATCGTCGCCACCGTGATCACCGCGAAGCCGCCGACGGCGGTCGGCGTGCGCAGTCTCCCCGCCGCCTCCCACACGATCACGATGCACGCGGCGAGCAGGAGCAGGGCGTTGACGAGCGCCGCATAGATCGTCGCGCGCCTCAGTCCCCATGTGTAGCGGACCGACGGCGGGCGCCGCGCGAGCCATGCCGCACCCCAGGCCAGCAGCAGCCCGACGATGTCGCCGGCATTGTGACCCGCATCGGCGAGCAGCGCGAGCGACGACGACCAGAGTCCGGCGGCGACCTCGACCGCCACGAAGGCCGCATTGAGACCCACGCCGATGGCCATGGCCCGGTCGAGGTGTCCCGCCGACAGCCCGTGTCCGTGCGCCCCATGCGCGTGCGGAAGGCGCTCGTCATGGACGTGACCGCCGTCGTGATCGAGCGTGGCAGGGGCTGCGGGCACGGCGTGTGTCAGAAGGGATCGAGCGACCGAACATCCGCATTGTGCGCTCCCCGTGCCCGCCCGGCGAACCGCACGTGCCGGGGTCGTCACCGCACGGACGCAGCGTCGTCCCGCACCTCGGCGATCCGTGCGAGCGGCGGCCGTCGCGCAGGCACGTCCGCCAACTGGTCGAGGGCGCTGAGCGCCGGGCCGCAGAACCCCCAGCCCTTCTGCGGCAGCATGAACTCCAGCATCTCGAGCACCACGACGTCCTTCTCGAGCAGGGCCCGTCGCCAGTCAGGAGTCTCCGCCTCGAGCGAGCAGACGCGGTGTCGCGGGAACCGCTCGCCGGGCTCGAGCGGTGCCGCGCCGTCGGGACCTCGGTAATGGGTGCGGTTGTAGTAGAAGAGGTCGACGTCGCGGCCCGAGCCACTGACGTACAGCGCGTCCATGAGGGTCCAGCAGAAGCTCGATCCGACGAACAGGAATCCGGGCCGCTGCTCCGGCGGAAGCGGGTCGACCCGGACCACCGGATAGGTCATCACCGGCCGTCCCCCGGGGGGCACGAAGGCGTTGACCATCTTGCCCAGATCATGGTCCGCGTGGCGGGCCCGGTCGTGGGTGACGGCGATGATCTCGGGGATCGGGATGTCGAGCCCCGACGCAGCGTTCACAGCGGCGAGCAGTTCCCGCCAGACGAGCAGGCAGCCGTGGTAGCTCCAATGCACGCCGGTGCGCGAGAAGAGATGCTCCCCGTGGGTGGGCTTGAGCCGACGGAAGATGGCCGGACCGTCGACGAACCGCACGCCCTCCTCAGCGAGGAGTTCGACGAACACGTCGTAGTCCCGGCGGCAGTCGTTGCGTCGTCGCGCCTCCACGACGTCGTCCGGAAGATACTCGGGATAGAGCTCGCACTTGCTCGGGCTGATCGCGAGGACGAAGGTCGTGCCGCGATCCGCGAGACGGTCCTGGAGCGACCTGAGTTCCCGGACGAAGCCGCGCAAGTCCTCGTCGGTGAGGCGGCGGGCCGGATTGGTGTAGGGGTCGAGGTACGGCCGCCCGAAGAGCCAGTTCTGCTTGCCGATGAAGACCTCGCCGTTGTCGAGCGTGCATCGCGGATCATGCCAGGCGAGCCGCGCCTGGTTCACGAGCCGCACGCTCACCGGCCGAAACCCGATGGCCCGTCGCACGCGCACGTCGAGCGCCGCGGCCAGCGAGCCGTCGGACCAGGCGGCGACACTCCAGGACAGCGGCGGCAGCGGGGATTCCACGCCCTCGAGCTTCGGGTCCTTGACGACGGGCAGCACCATCTGCACGGCGGGGAGGACGAGGAGCGCGACGAACCCGGCGCGCAGCCATCGCCGCCGCCGCGCCGCGGGACCCACCGCCGTCGCGGCGTCCGGCCCGCCGGGATCGGCCTGGCCGTCGGACGCGTGCAGGGTGGGGGCGTTGATCATCGTCAGGAGGGCCTTCCACGTGCGGCCGAGGCCGCGGTCAGAACTGGAAGTAGATGAAGGGCGAGAAGTCGGACGACGCCACGATCACGAAGGAGGCCGCGACGAGCGCGGTGCAGACGCCGGCCCGCAGCGCCAGCGAGCGCGACTCGTGCGCGGCGCCGGGAACCACGATCCAGTCCCCGAGCCAGGCTGGCGAGCGCGTCCAGAGCGGGGCGACGGCGAGCATCGCGGCGCACGCGAGCATCGGCACGGTCCACGGGCGGGCGATCGCCGCGAGTCCGACCGACGTGCCCTCGTGCGTCGGCCCCAGCATCGTCTCCAGGTAGCCCCAGGCCTGCGGCAGGGTCCAGGCGCGAAAGAAGACCCAGCCGAGCATCACGAGCACGACCGTGCGCGGGATGGCCACGAGGGCGGGCCATGGTCGCATGCCGCGTCCCCTCGCGAAGCGCTCGATCGACAGCAGGGCCCCGTGGAACGCGCCCCAGGCGACGAAGTTCCACGACGCGCCGTGCCAGAAGCCGGAGAGCAGGAAGACGATCCACAGATTGAGATAGACCCGCCACGAGGCGACGCGGTTGCCACCGAGGGGGATGTAGAGGTACTCCCGCATCCAGGTCGACAGCGAGATGTGCCAGCGCTGCCAGAACTCGCTGATCGATCGTGACACGTAGGGATGATCGAAGTTCTCGAGGAACCGGAAGCCGAACATCCGCCCCAGCCCGATCGCCATGTCGCTGTACCCGGAGAAGTCGAAGTAGAGCTGGAGCGCGTAGCAGGCGGCCCCGAGCCAGGCGGCGGCTCGCGTCAGCGTCGCGGGATCGACCGCCGCCGCAGCCGTCGCTCCGAATGCGGCGTCGGCCGTGACGGCGAGCGTGTCGGCGACGAGCACCTTCTTCGCCAGACCGACGCCGAACCGCCAGACGCCCGCGAGGAAGTCCTCGTCCTCGACCTGGCGCCGTACCAGTTGCGCGGACACGTCGCTGTAGCGGACGATGGGGCCGGCGATCAGCTGCGGAAAGAGCGTGACGTAGAGCAGGTAGTGTCCGAAGCCCGGCGCCGGCTCGACCTCACCGCGGTACACGTCGACCACGTAGCTGAGCTTCTGGAACGTGAAGAAGGAGATGCCGACCGGCAGCACGATCGCGGTCCAGGCCACGGGCTCCTGACCCGCCCAGGCGAGCGCCTGATTGGCCTGCTCGACGAAGAAGTTCATGTACTTGCAGTAGAGAAACACCGCGAGGTTCACACCGACCCCGGCGAGGAGCAGAAGCCGACCGGACCGCGTGCCGCGACGTGCCGGCAGCGCGTGGCTACAGAGGTAGTCGACGAGGCTCGAGACCACGAGCACGACGACGAAGCGCGGCGCCCCCCAGGCGTAGAACGCGAGGCTGGCCGTGAGCGCCACGGCGTTGCGGAACCGCTCCGGCACGGCGTGGTACACGACCAGCACCGCCGGCAGGAAGATGCAGAGGAAGACGACGGAGGTGAAGACCATGAAGGCCGACCCCGGGGTGCGGCGGCCGGGGCCGCCTGGCATGGGGGGCGAATAGCAGGCTTCGTGGCGCCCCCACAAGGCCGACCCCGGACGGGCAGCCTGCCGGCGGCATCGCGCGGGCTGGCGGGTAGGATGCCGCACGATGGATCCGGGCACCTCGAGGAGGCGGAGAGCATGGATACCCTGCGCGTGGCGGCAATCGGGAGGACGGGGCGTGGCGATTGGGGCCATGCCATCGACGAACTCTGGAAGGATCTTCCCGGCATCTCGGTCGTGGCCGTCGCCGACGAGTCGCCCGAAGGCCTGGCGAAGGCTGCCGCGCGGCATGGGCTGGCGGACACGGCCGCATTCCCCGACTGGCGGCGCATGCTCGCGGACGTGAAGCCGGACGTGGTCGCGATCTGCATGCGGCACATCGATTGCCATGCCGAGATGGCGATCGCGGCTGCGGAGGCCGGTGCGCGCGGCATCTTCATGGAGAAGCCGTTCGTCCGCACGCTCGCCGAAGCCGACGCGGTGATCGAGGCCTGCCGCCGATCCGGGACGAAGCTGTCGCTGGCCCTGGTCAACCGCCACTCGCCGACCTATGCCACGGTGCGCGAGATGATCGAATCGGGCCGCATCGGCAGGGTGCTCGAACTGCGGGGACGGGGCAAGGAGGATCGGCGCGGCGGAGGGGAGGACATGTGGGTTCTCGGCGCACACGTTCTCGACCTCATGGCGGACCTCGGCGGCAGCGTGCGGTGGTGTGCGGCGGTCGTCACGCAGGACGGGCGCGTGATCGGGAAGGCGGATGCCGCGGAGGGCCCCGAGGGACTCGGGCTCATCGCGGGGGATTCGATCGCCGCGATGTTCGGCCTGGACGACGGCCCGACCGGATACTTCGCCAGCACGCGCGAGGCGGGCCTCAAGCAGCCCAACTTCGGCCTGACCGTGGTGGGCACGAACGGGGCGATCCAGATCTGGCCCGATCGCGTCCCCCATGCCTACTTTCGCGCGGCGCCGCTCTGGCGTGTCGATCGCGACGCGCCGTGGCAGCCCCTCGGGCCGGAGGGCATCGAGAGCGAACCGCCGAGCGGCGTGGACCGGTCTGCCGAGCGGGCCGAATGGGGTCGGCGATGCGTGATCGATCTCGTCGATGCGATCCTCACCGACCGGGAGCCCGAGACGGGCATGTATGCCGGCCGCGCGACGGTGGAGATGAACGCGGCCGTGTACGCATCGGCGCTGTCGGGTCGACGCGTCGATCTGCCGCTCGACGATCGCGGCAATCCGCTGGCGTGAACGCCGGGTCGCCCCCGGCGTCGGTCACCGCCCCGTGCGCGTGGGACGGCGGCAGGTGTGTGCGAAAAAGCCATGCCCGGCGGAGGGCCCTCGGCAGCATCCGTGCTTTCGGGTTCCGATCCGTGAGGTGTGCATTGCCTGGCCGGATGAGACCGACAGGTCAAGAACGCCCCTCCGTTCCGGGCATGGCTGAAGCTGATTCATGCCGTGAGTTCGTCCATCCTCCGGCGAAAACCGGGCATCTCCCCGGTGACGAAGGCGGCCCACGCTGCCGGCTGCCAGAGCTCGACACATACGGCGGCACCCACGACGACGAGGTCGGCCGAGGGCTCGACCGCCAGGAACTCGCGAAATCCCTCCGGCACGACGAGCCGCCCTCGGGCCGCCAGCGACACCGTCTCGTGGCGTGTCGAGAGCAGTCGGCCCAGTTCCTGCACGTCGCCGACACGCTGCGCGAGGAGTCCAGCCTGCATCTTGCTGCGCACGACGGCGACCGCCGCATCGATGCGCGGTTTCCAGACCGCGGCCGACCAGAGTGACAGACAGCCGAACCGTTCCTTCGCGAGCACCAGCCGGGTGCCCTCCGCAAGGAGCGGGTCGACGAGTTCCTGGGGCAGGGTGACCCGGTATCGCTCGTCGAGCGTGCGCACGAATTCGCCGATGAGCAGATCGGCTGCGGTCATGGACGTCGCTGCTCGC